>NZ_JBFRFV010000010.1:0-202487 GCF_052115005.1 Massilia sp. 2TAF26 | reverse complement strand
CTGCTGGACGGCGGCGACACGGCGGCGGTGCTGGCCCGGCTGCGCGCCGAACCCGCCGTCGAGCTGGCCGAGCCGCTCGGCGCCGGAGCACGGCCGTGAAACGCCTGCTCGCCGCCCTGCTGACGCTGGCGCTGGCCTGCTGCGCCCTGCCATGCGGGGCCGGCGCCGGCGCCGGCGGCGACACCGGCGCCAGGGCGGCGCGCCAGGTGCTGGTGATGCTGCGCATGCCGCCGCCCCACTTCCGTCCCGACAGCGCCTACGGCAGCGGCTACGCCGACGACGGCAGCCGCGCCGCGCGCCGCCGCCAGGCCGCGGAACTGGCCGCCGCCCACGGGCTCAGGGTGGTGGACGACTGGCCGATGCCGGCGATCGGCATCGACTGCTTCGTGATGGAAGATGCCGACGACGTCCCGCTCGAGCGCGTGCTGGACGCCCTCGCCCACGATCCGCGCGTGGCCTGGGCCCAGCCGGTCAACACCTACCATGGATTGGACGGTGATCCGCTGTATGCGGTGCAGCCGGCGGCGCGCGCCTGGCACCTGGCCGAGCTGCACCGCGCCGGCACCGGCCGCATGGTGATGGTGGCGGTGGTGGACAGCGGCGTCGACGGCGACCATCCGGACCTGGCCGGCCAGCTGGCGCTGCGCCAGAACTTCGTCGACGGTGTGCCGGATGTCGCCGAAGCGCATGGCACCGCGGTTGCCGGCATCGTTGCCGCACGCGAAGGCAATGGGGTCGGTATCGCCGGGATCGCCCCGCAGGCCAGGCTGATGGCCCTGCGCGCCTGTTGGGAAACGGCAAAACAGGAAACGCTCTGCAACAGCTTCACGCTGGGCAAGGCCCTGCATTTCGCGCTGCTGAACGGGGCCCGCATCATCAACCTCAGCCTGGGCGGCCCGGCGGACCGCCTGTTGCAGACCCTGATCGACGCCGCCCTGGCGCGCGGCATGGCGGTGGTCGCCGCGGTCGATCCGCTGCGACCAGACGGCGGCTTTCCGGCCTCGCAGCGCGGCGTGATCGCGGTGGCCCAGGCCGGCGACCGGCATGCCCTGCCGCCCGGCGCCCTGCGCGCCCCCGGCGCCGACATCCCCACCACCCTGCCCGGCGCGCGCTGGGGCCTGGTGTCGGGCTCCTCGTATGCGGCGGCCCATGTGGCCGGGCTGGCCGCGCTGGTGCTCGAGCTGCGGCCGGGCACCGCGCCCTTGCAACTGCGCAGCATGCTGGCGCCGCCGCTGCACACCGCCCTGGCCGCGCACGATGCTGATCGGGAGCAGGAGCAAACTGGTAGCATAGACGCATGCGCGACCATTGCGCGCGCCGCCGGAGCATGCGTTTGCCGATGTCCCCAGACCACCGCCATCACCGCCAATGCTTCTCCCTGACGGCCGCCTGCCTGGGCCTGGGCCTGGTTTGCGCGGCCGGCCCGGCGTGCGCCCAGACCAGCGGCAGCCTGGGCCTGGTGTCCGAGTACGCGGTGCGCGGCATCTCGCTGAGCGGCGGTCGTCCGGCCCTGCAGCTGCGCATCGACCATGACATGGCGGACGGCTGGTATGCGGGCGGCTTCGCCTCGCCGGTCAAACTGGGCAACGACGGCCGCCAGGCCGGCCTGATCGTCTACGGCGGCCGGGCCGGCAGCCTGCCGTCCGGCCTGTCCTGGGACGCCGGCCTCAGCCGCGCCGTCTTCCTGCGCAGCCATGAGTACGACTACACCGAATTCCATGCCGGCATCGCGCTGGACCAGGCCAGCGCCAGCCTCTTCGTATCGCCCGCCTATTACGGCAACGAGCCCAGCGCCTATCTCGACCTGAACGCCTTCCATCCCCTCGGCGAGAGGCTCAGGCTGACCTTCCACGCCGGGCTGCTGCACCGCTTCGGCGCCTACGCGGGGCCGCGCGACCACGCCGACCTGCGCCTCGGCCTGGCCGCCACCTTCGGCGACTGCACCGTGCAGCTCGGCTGGCAGACGCTGCTGCGCGCCGGCGGCAACGCGCCACGCGCCCGCGCCCTGTCCGGCAGCGTCGGCATCCGCTTCTGATTGAACCTTTGGCGGACAGAAGGGCATAAACACCTGCCCTTCCTTCGATTCGTCCTGACAGGAGCAATCATGAACCTTCATTCCAGAGCGACCGCCTGCCTCAGGGCAGGCCTGTTCGGCGCCGGTCTCGCCATCGCCCTCGCCTCCTGCGGCGGCGGTGGCGGCGACGGCGGCAGTTCCATGCAGATGAACCCGCCCCCGGTCACGCCCACCATCGCCGGCGCCTTCGCCACCCGGACCCTGGTGGCGGACAGCGGCAGCGGCGCCGAACACCTCGACGGCCATCTCGTCAATGCCTGGGGCCTCGTCTTCAATCCGACTGGCTTCGTCTGGGTGGCGAACAACGGCAGCGCCACCTCGACCCTGTACGACGGCAACGGCGTGCCCCAGACCCTGGTGGTCGCGATTCCGCCGGGCAGCGCCGGCACCTCCAGCCCGACCGGCATCGTCTACAACGGCAGCACCAGCTTCCAGGTGACCCAGAACGGCGTGAGCGGGGCCAGCGCCTTCATCTTCGCCACCGAGAACGGCACGTTGTCGGGCTGGTCGCCGGCGGTCAACCGCAACAACGCGGTGCTGGCGGTCGACACCGGCGCCAGCGGCGCGGTCTACAAGGGCCTGGCGATCGCCAACTACGCCGGCGCCAACTACCTGTACGCGGCGGACTTCCGCAACGCCCGGGTCGACGTCTACGACGCTGGCTGGAACCGGGTGACCCTGCCCGGCGGCGCCTTCGCCGATCCCAACCTGCCGGCCGGCTACGCGCCCTTCGGCATCCAGGCCATCGGCGGCCGCATCGTTGTCGCCTACGCCCAGCGCACCACCGGCAGCATCGACGAAACCAAGGGCGCCGGACTCGGTATCGTCGACGTCTTCGATGCCAGCGGCGCGCTGGTGAAGCGGCTCGTCACCGGCGGCGCATTGAACGCGCCCTGGGGCCTGGCGATGGCGCCGGCCAATTTCGGCGGCGCCAGCAACATGCTGCTGGTGGGGAATTTCGGCGATGGGAAAATCAATGCCTACAATGCCGACACCGGCGCCTTCGCCGGCACCCTGATGCGCGCCGACGGCAGCGCGATCGTGATCGACGGCCTGTGGGGCATCGCCTTCGGCAACGGCGTCAACAACCAGCCGGCGAACACCCTGTTCTACACCGCCGGCCCCGGCGACGAGGCGCATGGCGCGTATGGCCGCATCGATGCTCAGTGAAGCCCGTCAGTGAAGCACGCGCGGCCCCACCGCCTGGGCGATGTGGTCGACCAGTGAGCCAGGCTCGACCGGCTTGGCGAGGTAGTCCGTGAAGCCGGCCTGGATCGCCCGGTTGCGGTCGTCCTGGCGCGTGAACGCGGTCAGGGCGATGGCCGGGATGGCGCCGCCGGCGCCGGCCGAACGGCGCCGGACGCGGCGCATCAGCTCGAAGCCGTCGACGTCGGGCATGCCGATGTCGCTGACGATCACGTCCGGCCGCTCGCGCTCCAGCAGCGCGAGGGCGGTGCCGGCGCTGGAGGCGGCCATGGTGGTGGCGCCGCTCTGGTGCAGGATCTGCTGCAGCACGTCGAGGGTGTCCTCGGCATCGTCCACCAGCAGCACCTTGACGCCCGCCAGGCCGCCCTGCCCCGGCGCGTGCGCCGGTTCCGCGCGAGCAGCCGCCGGCGCCGCCGCGGCTTCCGGCTCGGCCAGCGGCAGGCGCAGCGTGAAGGTGGYGCCGGCATGCGAGCCCGCGCTGACGACGTCGATGGTGCCGCCATGCAGCTCGACCAGCTGGCGCGCGATCGACAGGCCCAGGCCCAGGCCGCCGTGCCTGCGGGTGATCGACGCATCCTGCTGGCGGAAGCGGTCGAACACGTAGGGCAGGAATTCGGGCGCGATGCCGATGCCGGAATCGGTCACGCGGATCACGACGTCCTGGCCTTCGCGACCCATCAGCACATGCACCATGCCGCCGCTCGGCGTGAACTTGACCGCATTCGACAGCAGGTTCCACATCACCTGCTGCAGCCGGCCGGGGTCGCCCAGCACGGTACCGATGCCGCGCGCGACGTCGACACGCAAATCGATGCGCTTGGCCACCGCGGCCGGATACACGGTGCCGAGCGCCGCCTCGATCACCTTGTCCGGCTCGATCAGCTGCACGTCCAGGCGCAGGTTGCCGGAAATGATGCGGCTCATGTCGAGCAGGTCGTCGATCAGCTGGGCCTGGGCGCGCGCATTGCGCTCGATGGTTTCGAGGCCGCGCTTGAGGGTCGCCTCGTCCCTGACGCCGCGCTGCAGCATGCTGGCCCAGCCGAGCACGGCGTTGAGCGGCGTGCGCAGCTCGTGCGAGAGGGTGGCCAGGAATTCGTCCTTCAGGGCGCTCAGGCGCTCGGCCTCGTCGCGCGCGGCGCGCTCGCGCGTGAGCAGCTCCTGGCGCTCGGCGGCGGTGGCCTGCGAGATCGACAGCACGCGCGCATTCGCCTCCAGGCGCGCATCGAACACGGACGCCAGCAGGGCGAAGCCGAGCACGCCGAAGGTCGCGATCACGACCAGGGTCGCCAGGCCGTCGTGGTTGACGCCGCCCTTCGCGGCCATGCAGACCGAGTCCAGCGGGAAGCTGGCGGCCGCCATGCCGGTGTAGTGCATGCCGACGATGGCCACGCCCATCACCACCGCCGCACCCACGCGCGGCAGCCACACGTTGGGGGCGTTACGGCGCAGCCGGAAGGCGATCCACAATCCCAGGCCGGACGCGGCGATGGCGATCGCCACCGACAGCGCGAACAGCCAGGGATCGTAGACGATGCCCGGCTCCATGCGCATGGCGGCCATGCCGGTGTAGTGCATGGCGTTGATGCCGATCCCCATCAGCACGGCGCTGGCGGCCAGGCGCTTCTTCCCCAGCTCGCCGCGGCTGACCTGCCACAGGGCCAGGCCGGAGGCGGCGATCGGCAGCAGCAGCGAGACCAGGGTCAGCGAGAAATCGAAGGCGATCGGGATCGGCAGGCGGAAGGCCAGCATGCCGACGAAGTGCATGGCCCAGATGCCCGAGCCCATGGCGATGGCGCCGCCGACGATCCAGGCGGCGACGGCGCGGCCGCGCGACTGGCTCACGCGGCCCGCGAGGCTGAGCGCCGCATAGGAGGCGGCGATCGCGACCAGGATCGAAACCAGGACCAGCGGTGTTTCGTAGTGTCCAGTCAGCATCGTCGAAGCCCGTTGGAGGACTGAAGGCCGGAGCAGGCTGCGCCAGGCAGCGCTCCACGGAAGAAGTCTGCCCCCAGTATGCTACGACTTCCTCCGGTTCGGCGACACAAGAAACGTCCGAGTCGAATTGTTACGACTATGAAACAATTTCGTCTATCGTGCTGGCGCGCCCGTGTGCTAGCCCGCAAGCACCCCCGCCCGCTCGAGCATCGCATGTAGCAGCACGTTGCAGCCGGCCTCCAGGTGGGTCGGCTGGGCGTCCTCGATCTCGTTGTGGCTGATGCCGTCCTTGCAGGGCACGAAGATCATGCCGGCCGGGGCCAGGCGCGCCACGTAGATCGCATCGTGGCCGGCGCCGGACACCACGTCCATGGTCGAGTAGCCGAGCTTCGCGGCGGCATTGCGCACCGCGCCCACGCAATCCGGGTGGAAGGGGCAAGGCGGATAGTAGGACACGCGCTCGAGCTGGATCTTCGAGCCGGTCTCCCTGGCGCTGCGTTCGACGAAGGCGGTGATCTCCTCGTGCATGGTGTTCAGGAGTTCGTCGTTCACGTTGCGCAGGTCGATGCTGAACTTGACCCGGCCCGGAATCACGTTGCGGCTGTTCGGGAATACCTGCACCATGCCGACCGTGCCGCGGCCATACGGCGGATAGCGGTTCGCGATCGCCACCGTCTCCTGCATGATCCTGGTCGCGACCTGCAGCGCGTCGCGGCGCAGGTGCATCGGGGTCGGGCCGGCATGCGCCTCCATGCCTTCGACCGTGCAGTCGTACCACGACAGGCCCATCACGGCCGGCACCACGCCGATCACCTTATCCTCGTCTTCCAGCACCGGGCCCTGCTCGATATGGGTCTCGAAGTAGGCGCCGATCGGGTGCTCGCCCGGGGTCTGTTCTCCCTGGTAGCCGATGCGCGCCAGTTCCTCGCCGACGCTCAGTCCGTCGACGTCGCGCGCGGCATAGGCCGTCTCCAGGCTGAAGGCGCCGCAGAACACGCCCGAACCCATCATCACCGGCACGAAGCGTGAGCCTTCCTCGTTGGTCCAGAACGCAACCTCGATCGGGGCCTCGGTTTTTATTCGAAGGTCGTTCAGGGTACGCACCACCTCGAGCCCGGCCAGCACGCCGTAGTTGCCGTCGAACTTGCCGCCGGTGGGCTGGGTGTCGATATGGCTGCCGGTGACGATGGGCGGCAGCGCCGGATTCGTACCTTCGCGGCGCATGAAGACGTTGCCGATCCGGTCTACCGTGATGCTCAGGCCTGCTTCCTGCGCCCACTGGACCACCAGGTCGCGGCCCTGGCGGTCGAGGTCGGTGAGGGCCAGGCGTTTGACGCCGCCCTTGTCGGTGGCGCCGATGCGGGCGAGGTCCATCAGGGAGGTCCAGAGGCGGGAGCCGTTGATGCGGAGTTCGTTCATGGTGATCCTTCGGATTCGTATCGCTGGATGTAACGGAGAACTGGCTAACGTCGTCACCGCGAAGGAGGGGACGACGTTCGGGCGTTGGCGGTGCTGTTCGCGTTCACGCAGCGGCTGCGGTCGTGGCCGTAAACGCCGGCCGTTCAAGGTAACGACCAGCCCCCTCTTCCGCCCGCAAATCGCCCTGCGCATACGCCACCTTCCCCGCCGCCACCGTATGCGTCGGCACCCCGCGGACGGTCCGCCCCTCGAACACATTGAACCCACCCTTCGAATGCTGGGTCGCCGCCGACAGCGTGCGCGTCGCCTCCGGATCCCACACCACGATGTCGGCATCGGCGCCCACCTGCACCACGCCCTTGCGCGGGTAGATGTTGAAGATCTGCGCCGCGTTGGCCGAGGTCACGCGCACGAATTCGGACGGGGTCAGGCGCCCCGTGTTGACGCCGGCGTCCCAGACCACGGCCATGCGCTCCTCGACCCCGCCGCAGCCGTTGGGAATCCGCGTGAAGTCGTCGGCGCCCATCGCCTTCTGCTCGGCGCAGAAGGTACAATGGTCGGTTGCCGTGGTGTGCAGGTTCCCGCCCTGCAGGCCCTGCCACAGCGCGGTCTGGTGGTGGCTGGAGCGGAACGGGGGACTCATCACGAAGGCGCGCGCGAAGGCGGGATCGGGATTGCTGTAGACGCTGTCGTCGATCACCAGGTGGCCGGCCAGGGCCTCGCCATACACGCGCTGGCCGTGGGCGCGGGCGCGCGTGATGGCTTCCAGCGATTCGGCGCAGGACACGTGCACGATGTAGACCGGGGTGCCGAGCACGCCGGCGATGGCGATCGCGCGGTTCGCCGCCTCGGCTTCCACCGCCGGAGGACGTGACAGCGGATGCGCTTGCGGTCCGCGGATGCCCTTGGCCAGCAGCTCGCGCTGCAGCTGGTAGACCAGCTCGCCGTTCTCCGCATGCACGGTCGGAATCGCGCCGAGTTCGAGCGCGCGGCGGAAGCTCTTCACCAGGGTCTCGTCGTCGGCCATGATCGCGTTCTTGTAGGCCATGAAGTGCTTGAAGCTGTTCACGCCATGCTCGCGCACCAGCGTGCCCATGTCTTCGTGCACCGACTCGTCCCACCAGGTGACGGCGACGTGGAAGGTGTAGTCGGCGGCCGACTTCTTCGCCCAGCCGCGCCAGGTGTGGAAGGCGTCCATCAGCGGCTGCTTCGGATCGGGGATCACGAAGTCCATGATGGTGGTGGTGCCGCCGGCCAGCGCGGCCGCGGTGCCGGTATAGAAATCGTCGGCGGTGACCGTGCCCATGAAGGGCAGCTGCATGTGGGTATGGGTGTCGATCCCGCCCGGCATCACGTACTGGCCGCCGGCATCGATCACGCTTGCATTTGCAGGCGCTTCGAGATTCTCGCCGACGGCAACGATCTTGCCGCCTTCGCACAGGACGTCGGCACGGAACGCCCGGTCGGCGTTCACGACGGTACCACCGCGGATCAGTACACTCATACATATCTCCTGTAGGGTGGGCACCCCGTGCCCACGTGGTCAGTCCAGCGAGCGGGCGGGCGCCATCGCAGGCACCGCCCTGCCCTTCATCATCAGGCCGTACACCACCGCGGCGATCGCGATGCCGACGAACCATGCATAGGTGTACAGGGTCTTGAAGGTGGCGCCGACGCCGGGGAAGGCGTCCGGGAAGGCCGCGTTCAGGAAGCCCGGGATGTTCGGCAGCACGCCGGCGACGAAGGCCACGATGGCGGCCGTGTTCCAGCCGCTCCGGTAGGTATAGATGCCGTCGTCGCGGTAGAGCTGATCGACCGCCAGCTCGGTCTTGCGGATGAAGTAGTAGTCGATGATCAGGATGCCGGCGATCGGTCCGAGCAGGGCCGAATAGCCGGTCAGCCAGATGAAGATGTAGTTCTCGGTCTTCTCGAGTATCTTCCACGGCATCATGGCCAGCGCGATGCCGGCGGTGATGTAGCCGCCGACGCGGTAGGAGATGCGCTTCGGCGACAGCGCCGAGAAATCGTAGGCGGGGCCGACCATGTTGGCGGCCAGGTTGACGCTGGCGGTATCGATCAGCAGGATCAGCAGCGCCACCAGCACCCCGGCGCCGGTCATGCGGCTGGAAACGTCGACCGGGTCCCACAGCGCCTTCCCGTACAGGACGACGGTGGCCGAGGTGACGGTCACGGCCAGCGCCGCCAGCAGTGCCATCGGCAGCGGCAGGCCGAGCGACTGGCCGACCACCTGGTCGCGCTGGGTCTTCGCGAAGCGGGTGAAGTCGGGAATGTTCAGCGCCAGCGTGGCCCAGTAGCCGATCATCGCGGTCAGCGAGGGCCAGAACACGGACCAGAACATCCCGGCCTTCGGTCCGCCCGGGGCGAACTGCGAAGGCTGGTCCAGCAGCGGGCCGAAGCCGCCGACCTTGTCGTAGACCCACCACAGCAGCAGGAAGCAGATCGCGATCTTCAGCGGCGCGGTATAGGTTTCGAGCTTGCGGATCGAATCCATGCCGTGCACGATGAAATACATCTGGATCGCCCAGAAGCCCAGGAAGCAGCCCAGCTGGCCGGCATTGATGCCCAGCCCCGGCAGCTTGTCGCCGCCGATCGGGGCGCCGAGCAGCACGCCCAGCAGCGTGTAGATCATGCTGCCGCCGAACCAGGTCTGGATGCCGTACCAGCCGCAGGCGACCACGGCGCGCATCAGCGCCGGCAGCCGCGCGCCGCGCGTGCCGAAGGAGGCGCGCGCCAGTACCGCGTAGGGAATCCCGTACTTGGTGCCGGCGTGGCCGATCAGGAGCATCGGCAGCAGCACGATCACGTTGGCGGCGAACACCGTCATCACCGCCTGCCAGGCCGACATGCCGCCCTCGATCAGGCTCGACGCCAGCATATAGGCGGGTATGCTGATCACCATGCCGACCCACAGGGCGGCAAAGTGATACCAGCGCCAGGTGCGCTGGGCGGCGCCGGTCGGTGCCAGGTCGTGGTTCCAGAGGTCGGGGTGTGCGGCTGGGTCCATGCTCATCGGGTCGTTCTCCATCGGGACGTAGGGTGGGCGGCCTTCGCCCACGCGAATGGCCACATGATGCCACCATTCGCGTGGGCAGGATATGCCCGCCCTACGCGCTCACCTCCGCCCTGGGATTGCGCGGATCCTTCGTCCAGTTCATGTAGGGCAGGCCGGTCGGCTGGGGCACCATCGTGATGCAGTTCTCGACCGGGCAGGTGATTTCGCACAGGTTGCAGCCCACGCACTCGGAGGGCTTGACCTCGTAGCGCCTCGCTTCTCCCTCCACCAGCCGCGCGATCGCCTGGTGCGAGGTGTCTTCGCAGGCCACGTAGCACTTGCCGCACTGGATGCACTTGTCCTGGTCGATGCTGGCGATGACCTGGTAATTCATGTCCAGGTATTTCCAGTCGGTCGTATTGGCCACCGCCTTGCGCGAGAAGGCGGCGATGTTCTCGTAGCCCTTGCTGTCCATCCAGCGCGACAGCCCGTCCTTCATCTCCTCGACGATGCGGAAACCGTGCAGCATGGCGGCGGTACAGACCTGGACCGAACCGGCGCCCAGCGCGATGAACTCGGCGGCATCGCTCCAGCTGCCGATGCCGCCGATGCCCGAGATCGGCAGCCGGCTGGTGAGCGGATCGCGCGCGATCTCGGCCACCATGTTCAGCGCGATCGGCTTCACCGCCGCGCCGCAATAGCCGCCGTGGGTACTTGCGCCCCCGACGATGGGATGGGCCACCATGCGGTCGAGATCCAGGTGGGTGATGGAATTGACGGTGTTGATCAGCGAGACCGCGTCCGCCCCGCCCGCCAGCGCCGCCCGCGCCGGCGCGCGCACGTCGGTGATGTTGGGCGTCAGCTTGACGATGACCGGCAGCCGCGTATAGGTCTTGCACCAGCGCGTGACCCGCTCGATCAGGTCCGGCTGCTGGCCCACCGCCGCGCCCATGCCGCGCTCGGGCATGCCGTGCGGGCAGCCGAAGTTCAGTTCGATGCCGTCGGCGCCGGTGGCTTCGACCAGCGGCAGGATCTCGCGCCACGGCGCCTCTTCGCAGGGCACCATCAGCGAGACGATCATGGCGCGGTCCGGCCATGCCTTCTTGACCGCGGTGATCTCTTCCAGGTTGATGGCCAGGCTGCGGTCGGTGATCAGCTCGATGTTGTTGAAGCCGATGACTTCGCGGTTCTTGCCGTGCAGGGCCGAGTAGCGCGAAGAGACGTTGACGGCCGGCGGATCCTCGCCCAGCGTCTTCCACACCACGCCGCCCCAGCCGGCCTCGAAGGCGCGCACCACGTTGTAGGCCTTGTCGGTCGGCGGCGCCGAGGCCAGCCAGAACGGGTTCGGGGACTTGATGCCGCAGAAATCGATGCTCAGGTCGGCCATGCTGCCTCCGCTTTGGATAGGATGTCGTTGTGGATGGCCAGCGCGGCCAGCTTGCCGTGCTGGACCGCCTGCACCGTCAGGTCCTGGCCGGGTGCGACGCAATCGCCGCCCGCGTACACGCCCGGCAGCGCGGTGCGGAAATGGGCGTCGACGCGGATCTTGTCGCGCTCATGCTCGAGCTCATTTTCCAGCCCCGGTGCCAGCGGATCGGCCAGCGCGGCCATGCCCTGGCCGATCGCCTTGAACACGGCGTCGGCCGCGATCTCGATGATCGCGCCGGTGTTCACCAGGCGTCCGTCTTCGAGCCGGGTCTCCTCGAAGCGCATGCCGCGCACGCGGCCGTCCCCGTCGAGCAGGACCTCGAGCGGCGCAGCCCAGGTACGGATGCGCACGAAATGGGTCTTGGCGATCTCGATCTCGTGGCCAGTCGCGCTCATGGCCTCGAAACCGCGCCGGTACACCAGCGTGACCTCGTCGGCGCCCAGGCGCTTGAGCTGCACCGCCATGTCGATCGCGGTATTGCCGGCGCCGATCACGATGGCGCGGCGCGGCACCGGCAGCGCGGCCAGGTCGCTAGCCTGGCGCAGGGTGGCGATGTAGTCGACCGCCGCCATCAGGCCGGGCGCGTCTTCACCGGTCAGGCCCAGGCGGCGGCTGGCGGCCAGGCCGAGGCCGAGGAAGACGGCATCGAAGCAGGCGTGCAGGTCGGCCAGCTGCAGATTGTCGCCCAGAGCCTGGCCGTAGTGGATCTCGATGCCGCCGATCGAGAGCAGGAACTCGACCTCCTGCTGGGCGAAGTCGCCCGGCAGCTTGTACTTGGCGATCCCGTACTCGTTCAGGCCGCCCGGCTTCTCGCGCGCCTCGAACACGACCACGCCGTGGCCCAGCATCGCCAGCCGGTGGGCGCAGGCCAGCCCGGCGGGACCGGCGCCGACCACGGCGATGGTCTTGCCGGTGCTGGGTGCGCGCTGGAAGGGATGGCCCTTGAATTCGGCGTTGTCGATCGCATGGCGCTGCAGCAGGCCGATCCTGACCGGCTGTCCTTCGGCGTCGTGGTTGCGCACGCAGGCGTCCTCGCACAGGATCTCGGTCGGGCACACGCGCGCGCAGCTGCCGCCGAAGATGTTCTGCTGCAGGATCTTGATCGCCGCGCCTTCGATATTGTGGTCGTGGATGTTGCGGATGAAGCTGGCGACGTCGATGCCGGTCGGGCAGGCGCGCATGCAGGGTGCGTCGTAACAGTAGAGGCAGCGCGCGCTTTCGATGGCGGCCTGGCGCGCGGTGAGCGGCGGCGCCAGGTCGGTGAAGCGCTCGGACAATGCGCTGTGCGTGCCGCCTGCTGGCGGCAGGTAGTGGAGTGACTCGATCATGTGCATCCCTTTTTGTTTGAGTACTTCGTACTGCGGGAAATGCTGGCAAGTCCCCGTCGCCCCCGCGAAGGCGGGGGTCCAAGTTCGATTAGCCGTCGAAACGCATGCAAACTTGGGTTCCCGCCTGCGCGGGAACGACGGGCTAACGATGCTTACTTCATCTGCGGAAACGCGAACTCCACCCCGCTACTCGCGGTATTCGGCCAGCGCTGCATCACCGCCTTGTGCCGCGTATAGAACCTCACCCCCTCCGGCCCATAGGCATGGTGATCGCCGAACAGGCTCTTCTTCCATCCGCCGAAGCTGTTGAAGGCCATCGGCACCGGCAGCGGTACGTTCACGCCGACCATGCCCACCTGTACCTGTCGCACGAATTCGCGGGCCACGCCGCCGTCGCGGGTGAAGACGGCGACGCCGTTGCCGTATTCGTTCCTGTTGATCAGCTCCAGCGCGCTGCCGACGTCCGGCATGCGCACCACGCACAGCACCGGGCCGAAGATCTCTTCCCGGTAGATGCTCATCTCGGGCTGCACGTGGTCGAACAGGGTGCCGCCGACGAAGAAGCCTTCCTCGCGGCCGGCCACCTTGAAGCCGCGGCCGTCCACCACCAGGGTCGCGCCCTGCTCCACGCCTTCGCCGATCAGCTTCTCGATGCGCTGCTTGGCCGCCAGGGTCACGACCGGGCCCATCTCGGCGCCCTGCTCCATGCCGTCGCCCACCTTCAGCGCCCTGGTGCGTTCGGCGAGGCGCTCCATCAGCTTGTCGCCGGCGTCGCCGATCGCCACCGCCACCGAGATCGCCATGCAGCGCTCGCCGGCCGAGCCGTATGCGGCGCCGATCAGGGCGTCGACGGCCATGTCCATGTCGGCGTCCGGCATCACCACCATGTGGTTCTTGGCGCCGCCCAGCGCCTGCACGCGTTTGCCGGCCGCGCTGCCGCGGGCGTAGATGTATTCGGCGATCGGGGTCGAGCCGACGAAGCTGACGGCCTGCACGTCCGGATGGTCGAGGATGGCGTCGACAGCAAGCTTGTCGCCCTGGACCACGTTGAACACGCCGTCCGGCAGCCCTGCCTCCTTCAGCAATTTCGCATGCAGCAGCGACGCCGAAGGATCGCGCTCCGAGGGCTTCAGCACGAAGGTATTGCCGCAGGCGATGGCGACCGGGAACATCCACATCGGCACCATCACCGGGAAGTTGAAGGGGGTGATGCCTGCGACCACGCCGAGCGGCTGGCGCATCGACCAGGCGTCGATGCCGCGTGCGATCTGGTCGGTGAATTCACCCTTCAGCAGTTGCGGGATGCCGACCGCGAACTCGACCACCTCGATGCCGCGCGCCACCTCGCCCTGGGCGTCGGCGAAGGTCTTGCCGTGCTCGCGCGTCACCAGCGCGGCGAAGTCGTCGACGTGCTGCTGGCACAGCTGCAGGTATTTGAAGAGCACCCGTGCGCGCGCCAGCGGCGGGGTCGCGGCCCAGGCCGGGAAGGCCGCGTGGGCCGCGGCCACGGCCGCGTTCACGTCGTCGGCCGAGGCCAGCGCCACGCGTGCGCAGGGCTGGCCGAGCGCCGGGTTGTAGACGTCGGCATAGCGGCCGCCGCCCTCCACGCCTTCGCCATTGATGAAGTGTTGGATGGTCTCGTTCATGATGTGCTTTATTAGTCCAGGTTCCGGAGTACGTCGGCCAGCTTGCCGAACAGCTCGTCGATATGTTTTTTCTCGAGGATCAGCGGCGGCGACAGGGCGATGATATCCCCCGTCGTGCGGATCAGGATGCCGTCCGCGAAGGCCTTCTTGAACGCGGCATAGGCGCGCGCGCCCGGCTTGCCGGCGATCGGCTCCAGCTCGATGCCGGCCACCAGGCCGATGGTGCGGATGTCGATCACGTGCGGCAGCCCGCGCAGCGAGTGCACCGCATCTTCCCAGTAGGGCTGGGTCGCCTTCGCGTTTTCCAGCACGCCCTGCTCCTTGAAGACTTCGAGGGTGGCGATGCCGGCCGCGCAAGCCAGCGGGTGGCCGGAATAGGTGTAGCCGTGGGCCAGTTCGATGCCCGGCGGCGCTTCCATGAAGGTATCGTGGATGAATTTTTTCGAGAACACGGCGCCCATCGGCACGGTGCCGTTGGTGATGCCTTTCGCGGTGGTGAGCATGTCCGGCTCGACGTCGAAGTAGTCGGCCGCGAACGGCGTGGTCAGCCTGCCGAAGCCGGTGATGACCTCGTCGAAGATCAGCAGGATTCCGTACTTGCTGGTGATCTCGCGCAGGCGCTTCAGGTAGCCCTTGGGCGGCACCAGCACGCCGGTGGAGCCCGACACCGGTTCGATGATCACGGCGGCAATCGTCGACGGGTCGTGCAGGGCGACGATGCGCTCCAGCTCATCGGCCAGCTCGGCGCCGAAGTCCGGCTCGCCGCGCGAGAAGGCATTCTTCAGCAGGTTGTGGGTGTGCGGCAGGTGGTCCACGCCGGGCAGCAGCGGGCCGAAGTTCTTGCGGTTCGGGCCGATGCCGCCCACCGACAGGCCGCCGAAGCCGACCCCGTGGTAGCCACGCTCGCGGCCGATCAGCCGGGTACGTCCGCCCTCGCCGCGCGCCTTATGGTAGGCCAGCGCGATCTTCAATGCGGTATCGACCGCTTCCGAACCGGAGTTGGTGTAGAACACGTGGCCGAACTTGTGGCCCGTATACTCCATCAGCTGCTCGGCCAGGTCGAAGGCGGCCGGGTGGCCCATCTGGAAGGTGGGCGCGAAGTCGAGCTGGCCGACCATTTCGCTGACGGCGGCGACGATCTTCGGCTGCGCATGCCCGCAGGGCACGCACCACAGGCCGGCGGTACCGTCGAGGATGGCATTGCCGTCGACGTCCTTGTAGTACATGCCTTCCGCCGACACCAGCAGGCGGGGGTTGGCCTTGAAGTCGCGGTTGTTCGTGAACGGCATCCAGAACGACGACATCGACTGGGGCTTTGACTGGTTCATGCGGCTCTCCCAAAAGATTTACCAATTGGCAAAATCATCGTGCAATAATAGTCAGCAAGACAACGGCGGCACATATACACAACCGGCGAAATCGGCCAACCGTACTGGTAGCATAACCTGTACAGTTGCCGGCGTCGCACCGAAGGAGTGGACCATGGCTGGGACTGGGGAAGACCTGCGCGCGACGAAAGCCGACCCGGCCTGGCCGGCGCTGCCGATCGACCGCCAGCGCCGCGGCAGCCTGGTCGACCAGATCGTCGCGGCGATCTCCGGGATGGTAAATCGGCGCGAACTGCGGGTCGGCACCAAAATGCCCTCGGTTCGACAATTCGCAAAGGTCAACGCCGTCAGCACCTTCACGGTGGTCGAGTCCTACGACCGCCTGCTGCACCTGGGCGTGCTGTCCTCGCGCCGCGGTTCCGGCTTCTTCGTCGCCCGCGGCCCCGACGCCACATCACCGCCCTGCCCCACCGCCTTCACGGGCAACCTGTCCGCGGCGGTCGACGCCCTCACGCCCGACCTGTATTCCGGCCAGTCCGATGCGCTGCCGGTCGGCGCCGGCTGGCTGCCGCCGGAGTGGTATGGCGAATCGACGATCCTGGACGCGGTGCGCCACGCGATGAAGATCCCGGCCGGCCGCCTGCGCGGCTATGGCCACCCTCTCGGTTTTCCCTCGCTGCGCCAGCACCTGGCCCACACCCTGTCGGACGAGCTGTGCGCGGTCGAAGCGGAACAGCTGCTGCTGACGAATGGCGCCACCCACGCCTTCGACCTCGTGCTGCGCACCCTGACGCGCCCCGGCGACGTGGTGTTCGTCGAGGATCCCGGCTATAGCAACCTGCTGGCCCTGGTGCGCCACCACGGCTGCGTCCCGGTCGGCATTCCGCGCGGCGCGGCCGGGCTGGACATGGAGGCGCTGGCGCGCGAAGCGGAGCTGCATCATCCCAAGCTCATGTTCGTCAACACGGTGCTGCAGAATCCCCTCGGCACCTCGCTGTCGCAGGCCCAGGCCCACCGCCTGCTGGCGCTGGCCGAAGCCTTCGATTTCTGGCTGGTCGAGGACGACATCTACCGCGAGCTGGCCGCCCCCGGCGAAGCCTCGCTGGCGGCGATGGACGGCCTGCGCCGCGTGATCCGCATCGGCAGCTTTTCCAAGACTTTGTCGCCGGTGCTGAGGGTGGGCTCGATCTGCGCCTCCGGTTCGCTGATCCCGGAACTGGTGCGGGTCAAGATGCTGACCGGGCTGACGACTTCGGAGGTCAACGAGCGCGCCGTGTTCGATGCGATCTGCAGCCGCGCCTACCGGCGCCAGACCGAGCGCCTGGCCCAGCAACTGATCGAGGCCGGCGAGCGCGCGCAGGAAAAGCTGGTCGAGGCCGGCCTGCAGCCGCTGGCGCGCCCGCGCGGCGGCATGTTCGTCAGCGCCGGCTGGACGTCTCCCGCCACCGCGGAGCGCAACGGCAGGACGATCGCCGAACGCGCCCTGCGCGCCGGCATCCTGCTGGCGCCCGGCGAATTCTTCAGCCTTCGGCCGCCGCAAACGCCCTGGTTCCGCTTCAACGTCGCTTATGCGCACGAGCCGCTGCTGCTCGACTTCCTGCGCGCCCAATCTTGACAAGGATGGCCATGACCACGCCCACGAACACGATCACGTCTGCCAACGACACCATGCCCGGCAAAAGAGTCCAGCATCGCGAGGAGGTCGAGGGCGCGATCCTGCGCGAAGCCGTGCGTCTGTTCGCCGAACGCGGCTTCGAGGGCACGCCGATCCAGGAAGTCGCCGAGCGCGCCGGCCTTTCGAAGCAGAACCTGATGTACTACTTTCCGACCAAGCAGGCGCTCTACGAACGCGTGCTGGACGACGTGCTGGACGACTGGCTGGCGCGCATGGCCAGCCTGGCCGACCCCGGCCAGGATCCGGCCGACGTGCTGCGCGCCTACGTCGCGGCCAAGCTGCGCTTCTCGCGCGAGCAGCCGCTGGCCTCGCGCGTGTATGCGATGGAAGTGATCGGCGGCGCCAAGCTGTACGGCGCGCAGATCCGCGAGCGCGTGGTGCCGCTGCTGCGCCAGGACATCGCCGTGTTCGAGCGCTGGATCGCGGACGGGCGCATCGCGCCGGTCGACGCCACCCACCTGCTGTTCGCGGTATGGGCCATGACCCAGTCCTACGCCGACTTCGCGGCGCAGATGACCCTGGTGCTGGGCCGGAACGAGCTGACGGGACAGGACTTCGAGGATGCCGAACGCGTGATCACGGCGATGGTCCTGTCCCTCGTGCGCGGCAGACGCGCTACCTGAGCCCTGTCGCGTTCTTCAGGCCGGGCACGAATTCGGCGCCCTGCCTGACCTCGGCGGTGGACGCCTTCAGGGCGTCGCCGATCGGCTCCGCGCGCCCGCCCAGGCAGGGCGCAAGGAAGTTTTCGGAGACGGCGTTGAAGGCGATGCTGTTGACCGGCCGCGCGAATCCGTGGCCTTCGTCCGGGAACACGACGTAGGTCACCGGGATGCGCCGCGCATTCATCGCCGCGACGATCTGGTCGGATTCGCGCACATTCACCCGCGGGTCGTTCGCGCCCTGCCCGATCAGCAGCGGCTTCGAGATCTTGTCGGCGAAGTTGAGCGGCGAGCGTTCCTTCAGCAGCGCGCGGCCTTCCTCGGTGGTCGGATCGCCCATGCGCTTGTAGAACTGCTGCTTGAACGCCTCCCAGTACGGCGGAATGGTCTCCAGCAGCGTGAACAGGTTCGAGGGGCCGACGATGTCGACGCCGCAGGCGAAGGTGGTGGGTGTGAAGCTCATGCCGGCCAGGGTCGCGTAGCCGCCGTAGGAGCCGCCCATGATGGCGACCTTCTCGCGCGTGGTGACGCCGCTCCCGACCGCCCAGTCGACGGCATCGAGCAGGTCGTCGTGCATCTTGCGGCCCCACTGCAGGTCGCCCTTCGAGATGAAGGCCTTACCGAAGCCGGTGGAGCCGCGGAAGTTCACCGACAGCACCGCGTAGCCGCGGTTGGCCAGCCACTGGTGGAAGGCATAGTAGCCGTATCGGTCGCGTCCCCATGGGCCGCCGTGCACCAGCAGCACCATCGGCACCGGGCGCGCGGCCTTGCCGTTGGCGTCCGCGCCGGCGGCCTTCGGCAGCGACAGGTAGGACACCAGGGTCAGGCCGTCGCGCGAGCGGATCTCCTGCGGGAACATGGCGACCAGCGGCGCGCCTTCCAGTTCGGGGCGCGAGGTGAACAGCTTGCTGAGGCGCTTGCCCTTGCGCTCGTAGAGCCAGGTCGCGGCCGGCGCCGAGACCGGGTCGGCCATGACCACCCATTTGCTGTCCGCATCGTCGCGCGAGCGGATCGTCAAGTCGCCCTTCACGTGCTCCTTCAGCCAGGTCAGGTCGGGCGCCACCGCGCGGTCGAGCGGCACGTAGTCGCGCTTCAGGTATTCGAGCTCGTAGGCCTGGGCGCGCCCGGTGCGCGGATCGAACAGGGCCGCACCGATGTCGGCGCGCGCGTCCTGGGCCACGACCCTGGTTGCGCCGGTGGCGATGTCCTGGGCCACCAGCGCCGCCGTGTCGCGGCCGCGCGAGTCGCTCCAGTACAGGGTCTTGCCGTCGGTCGTGAAGCCCTGCGGCGAGGTGGTCAGCGCATCGTCCAGGTCGACCTTGACGAAGGGCGTCTCCTCGGCCTTGCCCCTGTCCTTGCCCATGGCCAGCCGGTAGTAGTCGATGCCGCCATCCTTGCGCGACTTGCTGGCCACGCGCAGGTTCAGCTGCTCGTCCGCGAACAGGTCGCCATAGTCGTCGACGTTCTTGTAGACGAGGCTCAGCTTGCCGCTCTTCAGGTCCAGGCTGTAGGCGTCGTGCCAGCGCGGGTCGCGGTTGTTGATGCCGACGAGGATGCGGTCCTTGACGTGGCGGCTGATGTTGATGATCTGGACCCGGGTCTTCTCGAAAGGCGTGAACAGGGTCTGCTTGCCGCTGGCGATGTCGACGCCGTACAGCAGGAAGTTCTCGTCGCCGCCCTTGTCGTTGATGAACAGCAGCGACTTCGAATCCGGCGCCCAGTACACCGTGCGGATCGGCCGCGTCTTCTCCGCGGTCAGCGGCCTGGCTTCGTTGGGCGCGCCGATCGGCGCCACCCACACGTTCAGCACGCCGTCGCGCGGGGCGATCCACGACAGCCACTTGCCGTCCGGGCTGATGCTGCCGGCGGTCTTGCTGGGATTGCCGAACAGTTTGGCGCGCTCGATCAGCGGGACCTCGTTGTTGACGGGCGGGTTGGCAGATGCGGCCGCGCCCTGGGCAAGCACGGCGGGCGTGAAACTGAGGGCGAAACATGCAAGCAGAATAGTGCGCAGCATAGTGACCTCGCGACAGGGATGAAAAGCCATCCTAGCCAGATCGGGCCTTGGAAGAAAGACAATTTTCCGGCGTGTTGTCAATACTCGACAGTGCTAGACTAGCAAGCTTTCCCGATTCCGAGATCCGCCATGCCCACGATCCATCTCCCCACCATCGAGACCGCCCGCCTCAGGCTGCGCCCGCTGCTCGAGGCCGACATCCCGGCGCATTACGCCGTCTTCTCCGATTCCGACGTGGCGCGCTACTGGAGCCGCGAACCCTGGACCGACATCGTCCAGGCCGAGGAATCGATCAAGGCCATCCTGGCCGCGCAGGCGGACGGCAGCGAAGCCCGCTTCGGCATCGAGCTGCTGTCCACCGGCGAATTGATCGGCAACGTGGGCCTGCACCACTTCTTCGGATCGAACCGCCGCTGCGAGATCGGCTATGCGCTCGGCAGCCGCCACTGGGGCCAGGGTTATGCGACCGAAGCGCTGCGCGCGGCAATCCGGCACGGCTTCGAGGCCCTGGACCTGAACCGCATTGAAGCCGACATCGACCCGCGCAATATCGGCTCGGCGCGGGTCCTGGAAAAGCTCGGCTTCAGGAAGGAAGGCTTCATGCCCGAACGCTGGTTCGTGTTCGGCGAGTTTGCCGATACGGTCAACTACGGGCTGCTGAAGCGTTACTGGGACGAGGCCTGAGAGGCCCCGCTGGCGGGATTCATCCAGACCAGGTTCCACAAATGGCCATCGATGTCCTCGAAACCCTGGGTGACCATGAAGCCATGGTCTTCCAGCGGATGCGGGCTGCGGCCGCCGACGGCGACGGCCTTCTCCACCAGGCCCGCCACTTCGTCGCGGGTCTCGCACATCAGGCAGATGATGACTTCGTTGGCTTCCTTCGCCTGCACCACCGGCTTGTCGATCAGGCTCTTGAAGAAGGCTTCGGTGGTCAGCATGGCGCTGATCTTGTCCTTCTCGATGACCACCATCGCCGCGCTCTCGTTGGACATGTTCGGGTTGAAGCCGAAGCCGAGGCTGGCGAAGAAGGCCTTCGATTTTTCCAGGTTCTTGACGGGCAGGTTGAAGATGACTTGCTTGCTCATGATGTTGTCTCCTTGTCGATTGCGGGTTGAAGCGCTCAAGCCTGGGGCGCCATCCACACCAGTTCCCAGATGTGGCCGTCCAGGTCTTCGAAGGCGTGGGCGTACATGAAGCCGTGGTCCTGCGGCGGGCGCGGGGTGAGGCCCCCGGCGGCGACGGCCTTCGCCACCAGGCCGTCGACCTCTTCGCGGCTCTCGCAGCTCAGGCAGACCAGCACCTCGGTCGCCTCCTTCGCCTGCACGATCGGCTTGTCGATGAAGGTCTTGAAGAAGGGTTCGGTCAACAGCATCGCGTAGATGCTGCCCTCCGCGATGACCATGCAGGCCCCGCTCTCGTTGCTGAACTGCGGGTTGAAGCTGTAGCCGAGCGCGTTGAAGAAGGCCTTGGACTTGTCCAGGTCCTTGACCGGCAGGTTGACGAAGATCTGCTTGTTCATGACATCCCCATGTTGAAAGGTGAGTGAGAAATCGGCCCTACATTTCGACGACGAACGATGATGAACGAAATCGACAAGCGTCTGAAAATATTTTTTACCAGACCGCTTCGGTATTGCGCCAGGCCGGCAAGGCCTGCACCCGCTCCAGCCAGGCCAGCAGATGCGGGTACTCGTCCAGCGGCAGGCGGGCGCGTTCGCGGTACATCAGCGGGGCGGCCACCGCATAGTCGGCCAGGGTGACGCCCTCCCACACCAGCCAGCGGCGGGTCGCCAGGTGCCTGTCCAGCACGGCGGCCCCCCGGGCCAGGTCGGCGGCGCCGCGCGCCAGCTCGTTAACGTCGGCATCCTGCCCGGTCACCGCCTTCTTCCACACGTTTTCCCAGGCGATCACGCCGATCGCCGGCGAGAAGTGCTGGCAGGCCCAGAACATCCAGCGGTTGACGTCGGCGCGCGCCAGCGGGTCCTGCGGATAGACAGTCTGGCCCGGCTTGCTGTCGGCCAGGTATTGCATGATCGCGCAGGATTCCCACAGCACGAATCCGTCGTCCACCAGCACCGGGATCTTGTTGTTGTCGTTGACTTCGCCGAGTCGGCGGCGGTCGGCCTCGCTCATCAGGTTGCATTCGATGAGGTCGAGCTGGATGCCGAGGTGGTCGGCCGCCATCAGTGCGCGGCGGGCGTTGGACGAAACCGGGTGGTAGTAGAGCTGCATTGCCGTCTCCTTACGGGTTGAGAATGCGGCAATGTTAGCGACGAGCCATGACAGATCCTGTCAGGAATGATCGGGAATGTCGTACATCGTCCGCCACTGTTTCAGCAGGGCGTGGCGCGGCGTCGGATAGCGTTCGCCGCCCAGCTCGGCGTGCACGATGCGGTCGACGCGGAAATGGCGGATGGCGTCGCGCAGCTCGCACCAGGCCGCCATCACGCGGCGCTCCTGGAAGAAGGCAAGCGCGAACGGCCACACCAGGCGCTCCGAGGGCGTGCCCTGCTCGTCGCGGTAGGCGATATGCAGCTTGCATTGACGCCGGATCGCTTCGCGCGCCGGCTGCACGAAGACATCCGGCTGGGCATTGGCCGGCGCCACCGGCACCCACAGGCTGGTCTCGGCCATGTGGTCGCGCAGGTCGCGCGGAGTGGCGGTCGCGATCTTCGCCAGCGCGCGCCTGGCGGCCTCGCTCAGGCCGGCATCGCCCTGGTGACTCACCCAGCGCGCGCCCAGCACCAGCGCTTCCAGCTCGTCGGCGTCGAACATCAGCGGCGGCAGGAAGAAGCCGCTGCGCAGCAGGTAGCCGACGCCGGCCGATCCATCGACCGGCGCGCCGAGCTGGGCCAGGCTCTGGATGTCGCGGTAGATGGTGCGCTCGGACACGCCCAGGCGTTCGGCCAGGGTCGCGGCCGTGACCGGGCGGCGGCTGCCGCGCAGGGTATCCATCAGCTGGAACAGGCGGCCGGTGCGGGTCATGGGGCGTCCGGCAGCAGCAGGAGCAGGTCGGTCGCGCCGACATCGATGCCCATCTGCGAAAACAGGGTGGTCGCCTGCCCGCGATGATGGGTCTGGTGATTGAAGACGTGCAGGAGCACGTCGCCGAGGACTTTCCTGCTCGGGATGCCCCTGGTCGACGTCCATTCGAAGGCTTCGCCCAACCGGGCCGGCGTGACTTCCGCGCAGAACGCGATGATCGCTTCATCCAGCATGGCCCGGAGTCCGGCCAGTTCGGCCAGGGTGTCGCGCAGCGGCGTGTTCGGGAAGCCCGGCGGCGGCAGCTGCTCCACGCACTTCAAGGACGCGAGATCGGGCAGGTAGCGGGCAATCCGCTTGAACCAGAGAATATCGCCGATCGCGATATGGTTGAGGGTGCCGAAAACCGAGCCGAAAAACGCGCCCCGGTCGCGCCGCAGCTCTTCCTCCGGCAAGGCGGCGGCCGCGTCATACAGCTTGCCGTTCATCCATTGGTTGTACGAAGCTAGCTGCGAAAAACAGGTGTTGGTGGTCATGGCGTGGGGGAAATATTCCGAGTTTGCAATACTACAATATCCTTCCATTTATCTGTCTGCATGACCGGTCATCCCATGTTTACTGCATTTCGTCGGAGCATGCTGGAACCGCGCTGCGAGCGGGATTACAGTGATTCCATCGAAGCACAACACAGGAGTCCCGAACCATGAAAAGCGCCAACTTCAAAACCTTCTGCGACAGCATGGAAGACGTCGCCCACGACATCGTCCGCGCCTGCCGCCGCGGCGCCCGCACCATCGCCGCCATGCCCTGGCCGGCCATGCTGGTCTGCTGCATCCTGCTGGCTTTCGTGATCAGCATCCTGCCGCTGGCCCTGTTCCTGTTCGTCCTGTTCATGGCCGTCAAGGTCGTGGCCGGCGCCTTCGTGATCGACCGCCGCCGCAGCGTGCGCGAGCAGTAAGGAGAAGTATCATGCGTGCCAGCCAGATCAATTCCGGGCTCGATTTTTTACGCGATGCCTTCCGCGAAGCCAGCGTGCTGTGGTGGCGCTTCTTCGACTGGCTCGCCGTGGTCGAATGGCGCCAACTGGCGCTCACCTGGTTCCTCGCCCTGATGGTCTGCGTGCCGCTGAACGTGCCCGAGCCGGCGGTCTGGTACGTCATCGTTTCCTTCGGCGTGAAGGTGCTGGCCGGCGGCAAGCGCAGGGCCGAGCTGGTGGCGAAGGAAGCGACCATGCAGGCGAATGTCGCCACCCTCGAACGCCGCCTGATGGAGGCGCAGATGGCGGCCCTGCAGGCCCAGGTCGAACCCCACTTCCTGTTCAATACCCTGGCCCTGATCGGCCAGCTGATCGAGACCGATCCGCCGGAAGCGGCGCGGGTGCACGCCCACCTGATCGAGTACCTGCGCTCGACCCTGCCGCAGATGCGCGCCCGCGACGGCGGCACCCTCGGCAAGCAGGTCGAGCTGTCGAAGGCCTACCTGGCCATCATGCAGGCGCGGATGAAGGAGCGGCTGAACGTGCGCTTCGAGGTCCCGATGTTCCTCGGCAGCGCGCCCTTCCCGCCGATGATGCTGCAGACCCTGATCGAGAATTCGATCAAGCATGGCCTCGAGCCGAAGATCGCCGGCGGCACCGTGACTGTGCGCGCCTATGTCGACGGCGCCACCCTGCACGTCGAAGTCTGCGACGACGGCGTCGGCATCGACCCGCACGCCGACGACGGCATCGGCCTGGCGAATATCCGCGAACGCCTGCAGCTGCTGTACGGCGACAAGGCCGAGCTGGTGATCCAGATGCCGCCAAGCGGCGGCGCCTGCGCCCTGATCAAGCTGCCCTACAAGATGATGGAGACCGCATGAGCATTGAGCGCGCGCTGACCGCCATGATCGCCGACGACGAAGCGCCGATGCGCGACCTGCTGCGCGCGCGCCTGGCCGCCGTCTGGCCCGAACTGCGCATCGTCGCCGAGGCGGCCAACGGCGTCGAAGCCGTCGCCCTCGGCGAGCAGCACAAGCCCGACATCGCCTTCCTCGACATCCGCATGCCGGGCATGAGCGGCATCGAGGCGGCGCGCCAGCTGTACCGGCGCTCGCACATCGTGTTCGCCACCGCCTACGACCAGTACGCGCTGGACGCCTTCGAACAGGGCGCCCTCGACTACCTGCTCAAGCCGGTGAGCGCGGAGCGCCTGGCCACCACCTGCGCGCGCCTGCAGACGCGCCTGAAACTGCACGCGCCCGCCCAGCCGGATATCGGCCAGCAGCTGGCGAAGCTTACCTCGCTGCTCGAAAACAAGGGCTCGTCCCAGCCGAAGACCGGCTACCTGCGCTGGATCCAGGCCCAGGTCGGCTCCAGCCTGCGCATGGTGAGCACGCGCGAAGTGCTGTTCTTCCAGTCGGACGAGAAGTACACGCGGGTGCAGACGGCCAGCGCCGAATTGCTGATCCGTAAAACACTGAAGGAACTGGCCGAAGAGCTCGACCCGGACGAGTTCTGGCGCATCCACCGCTCGACCCTGGTGCGCGTGGACGCCATCGGCGAAGTCACGCGCGACCTGCGCGGACGCCATATGCTGAAGCTGCGCGGCCATCCCTTCGAGCTCGAGGTGAGCCGCAATCACACCTATCTGTTCCAGCAGATGTGAATCGCAGCGGCGCGCTGGTAGGATTGGCACCTCCCCTTTCATGAAGGAGCTGCCATGTCATCGATTGCGATTCCCTGCCTGCGCTACCGCGACGCGGCCGCCGCCATCGACTGGCTGTGCGAGGTCTTCGGCTTCGAATGCCAGCTGGCGGTGCCCGGCAGCGACGGCGCCATCGCCCATGCCCAGCTGACCCTGGACGGCGGCATGATCATGCTCGGTTCGGTTCGGTCAGCAGCGAAGGCGAATACGGACGCCTGCTGGCCCAGCCGGACGAGATCGGCGGCCGCGAGACCCAGACCGTCTACCTGCGGGTGCAGGACGCCGACCGCGTCTGCGAACGCGCCCGCGATGCCGGCGCGACGATCCTGCAGGAGCCGGCCGACACCGAGTTCGGCAGCCGCGGCTTCCTGTGCCGCGACCGCGAAGGCCATGTGTGGAATGTCGGCACCTACGACCCGTGGCAGGCCGGGGCGCTGTTCGACAAGCCCTGAACAGCCGGGACGATCAGCCGAACAGGCCCTCGTCGGATCCGTCGCCGTCGAAGAAGCCGCCATTGCTGTCCAGGCCGCCACTGTCATCGAGGCCGCTGTCGAACAGACCTTCCGACGCGACCTCGCCCGAGCCGCTGTCGAGCAGGCGCCTGCCCTGGGAACCGACGTCGCCCAGGCCGGCCTGGTCGGCCAGCGAGCTGCCCGACTGGTCGCTGAACAGGTTGTTGCCCGGGTCGTCGCTGTTCAGCAGGTGGTTGCCGCCCTGGCCGTGGTGACCGAACATGTTCTCGATGCCCTGGAACAGGAAATTACCGGCCGCGACACCCGCCGCCGTGGCCGCGATCGAGCCCAGCAGGCCGCCGCCAAGGAAGCCGCCGGAGCGCGAACCGAACATGCCGCCCGATACCGGCGGCTGCTGGTATGGCTGCTGGTATTGCTGCGGCGCTTCCTCTCGCTGGTACTCGCGCCGCTCCTGCTGCATCGGCGCACTGGCGGGACGCGTCTCGCCGCTATTGCCCCAGGTATTGGCGTCCAGGAAGCGCCTGTCGCCCTGTTGGGCGCTGCGGAGCTGGTCTTCCAGGTGGGCGATCTGCCCCTTGGCATTCTTCAGCGCCTGCTCCAGCAACAGCGAGCGCTGCACCAGCAGATAGGCGGCGTCCGGCTGCTGGGCAACCGCGCGCTGGATCAGCGCATCGGCTTCCGCATCCTTCTGGATCCCGCGCGCCTGGATCAGCTGGCTCAGGAAATCGTGCAACATCTGTGAATCTTGCGGGCTCATGGCCTTGCCTCCTCAATGTGATTCCGGATAGCCCCCATGTTGGAGGGCGTGGTCAGGATTTCAAGTCACGATCGCCGTTTCGCGCGCTGGCCGCGCCGGAGGCGGCTTGCCTGCGCTGCCGGCAGCTTCGCCGGCTTCGTCGGACGCGCCGTCGAAACGGAAGCCGCCCGCCTCATGCAGTTCCCAGGCCCCCTCCCCCATCAGGTGCAGCACATGGGTGTGATGGCGCAGCACGGCGGGACGGTGGGCGATGCTGATCAGGGTGGCGCCGCTGTCGCGCAGGCGTCCGTAGAGCGAGGCTTCGTTGCCGCTGTCGAGGGCGCTGGTCGCCTCGTCCAGGATTACGATGCGCGGCGCATGCACCAGCACGCGGCCGAAGGCCAGGCGCTGCTGCTCGCCCACCGACAACAGCTTCTCCCAGTCCTGCACCGCCTCCAGGCCGCCCACGCGTTCGGCCAGCTGCGGCAGATGGACCTGCTCCAGGATCGCCAGCAACTGCTCGTCGCTCAGGTCGGACTGCGCACTCGGATAGATGAGCTGGCTGCGCAGGGTGCCATGCTGCAGATAGGGCTGCTGGGGCAGGAAGAAGAACTCTTCAAGCGGCGGATGATGGATGGCGCCGCTGCCCGTGTGCCACAAGCCGGCGATCGCGCGCAACAGCGAACTCTTGCCGCAGCCGCTGTCGCCGGTGATGAGCAGCGCGTCGCCCGGCTTCAGCACCAGGCTCAGCTCCTTGATCAGCACGCGCTCGGATTGCGGCGGATGCAAGGTCAGGGATTCCAGCGCGAGCTGCCCGGCCGGATGCCGCTGGATGCGCGGATGCTGGCCGTCGGCGGCTGCGGTGTCGGGCGCGGCACCGGGGAGCACGAGTTCGGACAGGGCCTCCAGGCGGCCGATGCCCGCCACGAAGCGGCTCAGGCTCTCGAAGTTGTCGACGATGACGCCCACGGCGCCGAGCACCGCGGTAAAGGCACCGGCCGCCTGGATCGCCCGCCCGACTTCCAGTTCCCCGGACAGGACGCCGTCTGCCAGGATCACGCCCGGCAACACCAGGGTGAGCTGGCTGAAGGTGCGCTGGAAAAAGTTGAGGGAGCGCTGCCTCTTGATGAGGCGTCCATAATTCTGGATAACCTTGTCCAGTTTACTGTCGATATGCACCCGCTCCTGGGCTTCGCCGCGATAGAAGGCGATCGATTCCGCGTTTTCGCGCACGCGCATCAGGCTGAAGCGGAAATCCGCCTCGCGCCTCAGCTGCCAGAAATTCAGGTGGATCAGCGGGGTGCCGAATATCCAGAGGGCGATGACGGTGCCGAACGTCGCATACACGGCCAGCACGCCGACCAGCAGGTGGGAAATCGACCACAGCACGGCGCTGAAGGCCACCAGTTGCATGACCGAACCCAGGAAGATCAGCAGGAAATTGATCGACCTTCCCGTGAAGGTATTGATGTCTTCGCTGATGCGCTGGTCGGGGTTGTCGATCTCGCTGCTCGAACCCAGTTCGTAATACCTGCGCCCTTTCAGATAGCCGTCGAGGAAGCGCCCGGTCAGCCAGCGCCGCCACTGGTTGGCGAACAGGTCGCGCATGTAGTAATAGAAGGCATAGACCGGCACCGCGAAAGCCAGCACGAACAGGCACATCCTCACCGATTTCCAGAAGCGGCCACCATCCTTGGCCGCCAGCGCCGAAGTCATCTCGCCGGACTGGTCGTTCAGCATGACGGCCAGCTTGGTCTCGACCAGCATCAGCACGATCAGGAGCGCCAGCAGCAGCCAGGCCCTCCCCTTTTCTTCCCCCAGCCAGTATGGTTTTGCCACACCGATAAATTGCTTCCAAGCAGCGAGCGACAAGGGCGCGGCGCGGCGTCGTTTCTTTGGTGCCGCCGACGCGTCATCGGTCCTGGCGTCGGTTCTGGCGGAGGTGGGCGTGTTCATTTCAAGGGCATAAACGTGGCATCAGTCCCAGCATACGACCAGGAATGAAGGCGTTCGGTGCGGAAACGGACATAGCGGCGATTGATTACAATGACTGAAACCGGTGCCGTATACACAGGGAGAGCCAAATGGGAGCGTGGTCTCACGAGTCATTCGGAAACGATGACGCATGCGATTGGGCAGCACAGCTGGACGAATACGATGACCTGAGCCTTGTCGAGGCGACGCTCGACACCGTGCTCGAGGCCGGCGACGACGAGCTCGAGGCGCCGGAGGCGTCCGAAGCCATTGCGGCGGCTGAAGTGGTGGCCCGGCTGCAGGGCAATCCCGGCACCGCGGATGCCTTACCGGAAGAACTCGACGCCTGGGTGGAGCGCATCCGGCTCCTGCCCTCGGCCGACCTTGCGGCGAAGGCGCGTCGTGCCCTCGATCGCGTGCTCGCCGGTCCTTCCGAGTTGATGGAACTGTGGGACGAATCCGGGGAATCGGAGGCGTGGCAGGCTTCTGTAAGAGAGCTCAAGGACCGCATACGCATCTGACGACGCGTACGCAGCCTGGGGGTATGACAGCTTACTTCTGCAGATCCCAGCCGCCGAAGGCATTCGGCAGCTGGCCGGCGGCCGTGGTCTCGAGCAGGTCGCCCTTCAGGTTGGTCAACACGACCGGCAGCTCGTTGCCACCCAGTTCGAGGGTCACCTGGCGGCAGGCGCCGCAGGGGGCGATCGGACCGTCGGTATCGCCGATCACGGCCAGGGCCGTGAAATCGCCCGGCTTGTAGCCGTGGGCGATGGCCGAGAAGAAGGCGGTGCGCTCGGCGCAGTTGCACAAGCCATAGGACGCGTTCTCCACGTTACAGCCGCGGAAGATGCGGCCGTCCTTGCACTCGAGTGCGGCGCCGACCTTGAACTTCGAGTAGGGGGTATAGGCCAGTTCGCGTGCGGCGCGGGCTTCTTCGATGAGTTTTTCGTATTTCATGGGAACTCCAGGCCGTCGTGGTTTTTACGGACGAATGGTCTTGTAGATCATCGGCTGCGCAGCCGGCGCCTCCGCCGCGATGCGGTAAGCCGCCTGCACCTGACGCACCGCCTGCTCCGCCGCTTCGCTGGAGCGCGCATGCACCAGCGCGATCGGCTGACCCGCATCGACCTTGTTACCGAGTTCGATCAGGTCGGTCAGGCCGACGGCGAAGTCGATCGGGTCTTGCGGACGCACGCGGCCGCCGCCCAGCGCCACCACCGCCAGGCCCAGGCCGCGGCAGTCGGTCGAGTAGGCGTAACCCGATTCCAGGGCCGGCACTGGCACCACGATCGGCGCCTTGGCCAGATGGGCGTCCGGCTTGTCCATCAGGTCGGCCGGGCCGCCCAGGGCGGTGACCATGCGCGCGAAACGCTCGGCGGCTTCGCCCGAATCCAGGGCGTGCTGCAGCTTGGCGTGGGCTTCTTCGCTGGTCGCGGCCAGGCCCGAGATGACCAGCATCTCGGCGCACAGCGCCATCGTCACTTCGTGCAGGCGCTTTGGTCTCGACTTGCCGGTCAGGTAGTCGATCGCGACGCGCACTTCGACTGCATTGCCGGCCGCCGGGCACAAGGACTCGTTCATGCCGGTCAGGATCGCCGAAGTGCGGGTGCCTGCACCGTTGCCTACCTTGACGATCGACTCGGCCAGCTCCACCGATTTTTCGTAGGTCGGCATGAAGGCGCCGCTGCCAGCCTTGACGTCCATGACCAGGGCGTCGAGGCCCGCCGCCAGCTTCTTCGACAGGATCGAGCCGGTGATCATCGCCACCGATTCGACGGTGGCGGTGGTGTCGCGGATGCTGTAGAAGCGCTTGTCGGCCGGCGCCAGCTGGGCGGTCTGGCCGATGATGGCGACGCCGACTTCCTTCACCACCTTCTTGAACAGCTCGGGATCCGGCACCGTCGAGTAGCCCGGGATCGAATCGAATTTGTCCAGGGTGCCGCCGGTGTGGCCCAGGCCACGGCCCGAGATCATCGGCACGAAGCCGCCGCAGGCCGCGATCATCGGGCCCAGCATCAGCGAAACGACGTCGCCGACGCCGCCGGTCGAGTGCTTGTCGACCACCGGCCCCGGCAGGTTCAGCGATTTCCACTCCATGACCTGGCCGGAATCGCGCATCGCCAGCGTGAAGGCGACCCGCTCGTCCATGTTCATGTCGTTGAAGTAGACGGCCATGGCGAGGGCCGCGATCTGGCCTTCGGTGACTTCACCGTTCGGGATGCCGCGTACGAAGAACTGGATTTCTTCCTTGGTCAGGGTGCCGCCGTCGCGCTTTTTGCGGACGATTTCTTGGGGGAGGAACATGATTGCTTCCTTAAGTGTTAGCTCGTAAACGTCGTTCCCGCGGAGGCGGGAACCCAAGTTTGTTCGCGTTACGCTAGCAGAACTTGGGCTCCCGCCTGCGCGGGAACGACGGGGTAACTCAGTATTAAACGCCGTACGGAATCCAGACGTTCTTAACCTGGCTGGCGTGCTGCAGTACCGTCTTGCCGCAAGCCTGCTTGGCATCGAACCAGTCGCGGCCCTTGGCGCCGCCGGTCCAGGTGCGCTTCAGCGACTCGCTGGAGAGGCGCTCGACTTCCGCGCAACCTTCCGCCGAACCGTCGTGGCGCCACACGGCATCCACGTCGAAGTGCGAAGCCAGGGTGCGGGCCAGTTCGTCGCTGGAGCCGGTGACGATGTTCAGCGCGCCGCCCGGCAGGTCCGAAGTGTCCAGCACCTGGTACAGGTCCAGCGCCGACAGCGGATGCGCTTCCGACGGCACGGCGATCACGCGGTTGCCCAGCGCCAGCGCCGGGGCGACCAGCGAGATGAAGCCCAGCAGCGGGTTCTCGTTCGGGCAGACGATGCCGATCACGCCGACCGGCTCGTTCAGCGCCACGGTAATGCCGTGCATCGGCGGCTGGTGCGCCAGGCCGTCGTACTTGTCGGCCCAGGCGGCCCAGTAGAACAGGCGCTCGATCGAGGCCTGCACTTCGGCCGCAGCGTTCTTCGCGCCGGTCTGCTGGGCGATACGCGACGCGAATTCGTCGGCGCGCACGGCCAGGTTTTCGGCGATGTAGTACAGCACCTGGGCGCGGTTGTGGGCGGTGGCTTTCGACCAGCCGGCCGCCTTGTGCGCGGCTTCGACGGCGTTGCGGATGTCCTTGCGGTTGCCTTCGCCGATGTCGGCGATGAACTGGCCGTTGGCGCCATGGATGGCGCGGCTGTAGGCGCCGTCCGGGCGGGCCTGCTTGCCGCCGATGTAGAGCTTGGCGGTACGGTCGACGGCGAACGGGACACCCTCTTCCACCGGCTTGAGCTTGCCCTTTTCAGGCGCGAGCGGCGCGGCCGGGCGGCGGTCTTCGGCCAGCGGGGTCAGGTACTCGTACATGCCCTCCTTGCCGCCTTCGCGGCCGAAGCCCGATTCCTTGTAACCGCCGAAGCCGCAGGCGGCGTCGAACTGGTTGGCGGTGTTGATCCACACCACGCCGGCCTTGATGGCGGGCGCGACGTCCAGTGCCAGGCTGATCGACTCCGTCCACACGCAGGCGGCCAGGCCGTAGACGGTGTTGTTGGCCAGCTGGACCGCTTCACCCGGGGTGCGGAAGCTCATCGCCACCAGCACCGGGCCGAAGATTTCGGTCTGGGCCACGGCGGCCGAGGTCGAGGCGCCGGTGATCAGGGTCGGCAGGTACCAGGAGCCGGCAACCGGCATGTCGCAGCTCGGCTGCCAGATTTCGCAACCCTCGGCGCGGGCGGATTCCACCAGGCCGGTGATGCGCTGCTGCTGCACCGGATCGACCAGCGCGCCGATGTCGTTCGACTTGTCCAGCGGCGAGCCGACGCGCAGGTTCTGCATGCGCGCCTTGACCTTGGCGATGAAGCGCGGGTAGACCGATTCCTGCACCAGCAGGCGCGAGCCTGCGCAGCAGACCTGGCCCTGATTGAACCAGATCGAATCCACGAGACCTTCGACGGCGGCGTCCAGGTCCGCGTCTTCGAAGACGATGAAGGGCGACTTGCCGCCCAGTTCCAGAGACAGCTTCTTGCCGGTGCCGGCGGTGGCCTTGCGGATGATGCGGCCCACTTCGGTCGAGCCGGTGAAGGCCAGCTTGTCGATGCCCGGGTGGTTGACGATGGCTTCGCCCACGCGGCCGTCGCCGGTGACGATGTTGACCACGCCGGCCGGCACGCCGGCCTGCTGGCAGATCTCGGCGAACAGCAGTGCGCTCAAGGACGTGAACTCGGCCGGCTTGAAGACGATGGTGTTGCCGGCTGCGAGCGCAGGCGCGATTTTCCACGCCAGCATCAGCAGCGGGAAGTTCCACGGCACGATCTGGCCGACCACGCCGACGGCGCGGTAGTCGGCGAATTCTTCCGACTGCAGCTGGGCCCAGCCGGCGTGATGATAGAAGTGGCGCGCGGCCAGCGGCAGGTCGGCATCGCGGGTTTCGCGGATGGTCTTGCCGTTGTCCAGGGTCTCGAGCACGGCGAACAGGCGCGAGTGCTTCTGCAGCAGGCGGGCGATCGCGTACAGGATCTTGGCGCGGCCGTGGCCGCCCATGGCGACCCAGAGCGGCTGGGCGCGGCGCGCGGCTTCGACGGCGCGGTTGACGTCGTCCGAGGTTGCTTGCGTCACCTGGGCCAGTTCGTTGCCGTCGGCCGGATTGAAGGAACCGAAGGTGTCAAGGGCTTCAGTCCAGGCGTTGTCGATGAACAGGCCGAAACGGCGGCCATGCTGGTCCAGCCACGCTTGCGCTTCCTTGGTGCTTTCGGGTGCGGGACCGTAATCCATAGTTTGCAGAATCTCTTTGATAGTAGGCATGACGAATCCGTGAAATCTTAGGGTTGCGCGTGGCGGTGGGCGGCCGAGTAGTAGCCGGTCACGTGGTGCTCGAGCTGGCGCTCGATGTCGGTCAGCAGGCTGGATGCGCCGATGCGGAACAGGTGCGGCTGCAGCCATTCGTTACCCAGCTCTTCCTTCATCACGGTCAGGTACTGCAGCGCGGATTTCGCGGTGCTCACGCCGCCCGCCGGCTTGTAGCCGACCTTGAAGCCGGTACGTTCGTAGTATTCGCGGATCGCACGCACCATCACCAGCGACACCGGGATGGTCGCGTTCACGCCTTCCTTGCCGGTCGAGGTCTTGATGAAGTCGGCGCCGGCCATCATGCAGACCCAGGATGCCTTGGCCACGTTTTCCAGGGTGACCAGGTCGCCGGTCGCCAGAATGGCTTTCACGTGGGCTTCGCCGCAAGCCTGGCGGTAGGCCAGCATCTCGTCGTACAGCGCCTGCCAGTTACCGGTCAGGACGTGCTGGCGGGTGATCACGATGTCGATCTCGGTCGCGCCCGCGGCCACCGACAGTTCGATCTCGCGCAGCTTGGTTTCCATGCTCGACAGGCCGGCCGGGAAGGCGGTCGACACCGCGGCGATCGGCAGTCGGCCTTTCAGGACCTGCACCGCCGGGGTGATCATCTCGTGATACACGCAGACGGCGCCGGTGGTCAGCGAGTCCAGGCCCAGTGCCTGCATCAGGTCGGTGCGCAGCGGACGCATCGCCTTCATGCACAGGCGCTCGACGCGGCCCGGGGTATCGTCGCCGGACAGGGTGGTCAGGTCGATGCATTCGATCGCCTTGACCAGCCAGGCGGCCTGGTAGTCCTTCTTGACCGTGCGGCGGTTCGCCAGGCTGGCGGCGCGGCGGTCGGCGGCGTTGCGGTTGACCTTGAGGTGGTTGATCCAGCCCAGGTCGAGGCCGGTGGCCGTGTTACGCGCAGTGATAATTTTAGAATCGAGGTTCGGGCTCATAGCACAGCAGTTCCGTTCGAGAGAGGTTTGACGCCGAGGTGTTTGGCGAGCGTTGCGCCGATATCGGAGAAGGTGTCGGCCACCGGCAGTTCCTTCGCGGGCGCGGCCGGGCCGAAGAACAGCATCGGGATGTGTTCGCGGGTGTGGTCGGAGCCGGGCCAGGTCGGGTCGCAGCCGTGGTCGGCGGTGATCACGACCAGGTCGCCGGGCTGAAGCTTGGCCATGAATTCGGGCAGGCGCGCGTCCAGCTCGTGCAGCGCGTTCGAGTAACCGGCGACGTCGCGGCGATGGCCGAAGTGCATGTCGAAGTCGACGAAGTTCACGAAGGTCAGCGACTTGTCGCCGGCGGTGTCCGCGACTTCCAGCAGGCGGTCGAACAGCGCCATATTGTCGGCGCCCTTGATCAGTTGGGTCACGCCCTGGCCGGCGAAGATATCGCTGATCTTGCCGAGCGCGATGACCTCGCCGCCGGCGTCCTTGACGTGGTCCAGCAGGGTCGGCGCGACCGGCGGCACGGCGTAGTCGTGACGGTTGCTGGTGCGCTTGTAATCACCGTTCGCGCCGGTGAAGGGACGCGCGATCACACGGCCAATATTGTAGGGCTTGACCAGCTCGTACGCGGCTTCGCAGACTTCGTACAGGCGCTCGAGGCCGAAGTGTTCTTCGTGCGCGGCGATCTGCAGCACCGAGTCGGCCGAGGTGTACAGGATCGGCTTGCCGCTGGCGACGTGCTCGTCGCCCAGCTCGTTGATGATGGTGGTGCCGGAAGCGTGGCAGTTGCCCAGCCAGCCCGGTACGCCCGTCAGCTCCTGCAGTTTATCCGTCAGCTCTTTCGGGAAGCTCGGCACGGTCTTGGGGAAGTAGCCCCAGTCGAACAGCACCGGCACGCCGGCGATTTCCCAGTGGCCGCTCTGGGTGTCCTTGCCGGTCGACTGCTCGCGGGCGACGCCCCAGGCGCCGCTGAAGCCGTCGCGTTTCTCGAAACCGGCCGGCCATTCGCCGCAGGCTTTATGCGCCGCGGCGCCGAGGCCGATGGTTTCCAGGGTCGGCAGCGACATCGGCTTGCCTTCCCTGGCGGCCCATTCGGCGATGTGGCCGAGGGTGTTGGCGCCGGTGTCGCCGTACTTGCCGGCGTCGGGCAGTGCGCCGAGGCCGAAGGAGTCAAGCAGGAGGATGAATGCGCGTGACATATAGTTATCTCACATAGAAATTGCTAGCAGAAATTGCTAGCTCGTCGCCCCCGCGAAGGCGGGGGTCCAAGTTTGCCTGCGTTTCGACTGCTCGACAAACTTGGGTCCCCGCCTGCGCGGGGACGACGTATTAGGCGTTAGCGGTCGTACCCAGACGTTCAATAAACGCGTGCATCAACGCCACCAGGTCCTTGGCCGCCACCGCAGCATACTTCAGGGTCTGCTCGTGCGACAGCGGGAACGGGGTCAGGCCTTCGGCCAGGTTGGTGATGGCGGAGACGCCGGCGACTTTCAGGCCGCAGTGGCGGGCGGCGATCACTTCCGGGACCACCGACATGCCGACCACGTCGGCGCCCATGGTGCGGAAGGCGCGAATCTCGGCCGCGGTTTCGAAGTGCGGGCCCGGGGTCGACAGGTAGACGCCTTCGTGCAGGGTGATGCCCTTCTCTTTCGCCACGGTCTTCACCAGTTCGCGGGTGTCAAGGTCATAGGCGTTGGCCATGCTGAAGAAGCGCGGGCCGAAGCGGTCGTCGTTCGGGCCGGCCATCGGGCTGCCCGGCAGCAGGTTGATGTGGTCGGAAAGCAGCACGATGCTGCCGGCGTCCACTTCCGGACGCAGCGAACCGGCCGCGTTGGTCACGAACAGCAGTTCGCAGCCCATCAGTTTCAGGGTACGGACAGCGGAAGTCATCACGCTGGCGCCGTAGCCTTCATAGAAGTGGCCGCGGCCCTTCATGCAGGCGACCGGCACGCCGGCCAGGGTGCCCAGCACCAGTTCGCCGGCGTGGCCGTGCACGGTGCTGATCGGGAAGCCAGGCAGGTCGGCGTAGCTGATCGCCACCGCGTCCGTCATCTGCTCGGCCAGCACGCCGAGACCGGAGCCGAGGATGAGCGCCACACGCGGCGTGAAACCGGGCTTGCGGGCACGGATGACGTCGGCGGCTTCGAATGGGGTGTTGCTGAGCATGGATGGCTTCCTTGTGATATTCGCTGGATTGGGCTTATTGCGGGTATTCGTGCTGGCAGACCGGAGAAGCTGAAGGAGCGTCAGGCGCTCAAGGTGTTGCACAGAAAGCGGGAGCCCGGTGCACCAAATAAATCAAACTATGCATTATCGTGGATTGGTATGGCAAATACCAAATTTTTGCTCGATTTATATGTAGAAGGTATAAATGGGCTATGCTGCATGTTAGCCCCCGGAGACAGCCTCGGATTGACGCCGACCAAACAAGTGTTTAAGATTAAAAACAATTGTTTATAGCCTCCTTGAATCGGAACCACCGTGAGCGAACACTCAAAAAAACAACAGTTGCTTGAGCTGATCCGCGCGAACCCCTTTATTTCGCAGCAGGATCTGGCTGCCAGCCTGGGGCTGTCGCGCTCGGCCGTGGCCGGCTATATCGCCGGCCTGATCCGCGAACGCAAGCTGCTGGGACGCGCCTATGTGCTGCCGGACCGCCGTCCCGTCACCTGCATCGGCGCGGCCAACCTCGACCGCAAGCTGCGCTCGCTGGCCGGCATCGCCATGCACACCTCGAACCCCGCCATCCAGAGCGAATCCTTCGGCGGCGTCGCCCGCAACATCGCCGAAAACCTCGCGCGCATGGGCACGCCGGCCGCCCTGCTGACCGCGACCGGCAAGGACAGCTCGGGCGCCGCCCTGCTCGCCCACGCAAAAAGCCTCGGCATCGACCTGGGGGGCACGCTGCAGCTGCCCGACCTCGCCAGCGGCACCTATACCGCGGTGCTGGACCAGGATGGCGAGATGGTGGTCGCGCTGGCCGACATGGCCCTCTACGACCGCCTCGATCGCGCCTTCGTCGACAGCTGCCAGGCCCGGCTCGCGACCAGCGCGCTGGTGGTGGCCGACCTCAACCTGCCGCTCGACACGGTCGACGCCGTGATCGCCGGAGCGCGCCGTGCCGAGGTGCCGCTGGTGCTGGTGGCGGTGTCCGAGCCGAAGATGGCGCGCCTGCCGCGCGATCTCTCGGGCGTGCGTCTCTTGATCCTGAACCGCGGCGAACTCGCGGCGCGGGTCGGGCGCGAACTCTCCAGCGAAACCGAGCTCGACGCCGCGGTGGCCGAAGTGCGGGCCCAGGGCGCGCGCGACCTGATCGTCACGCGCGGCGCCGACGGCGTGCTGTTCACGCGCGGCGGCACGGGTGAGGACCGGATCGTCCGCCTGTACGCGCCCGGCACCGACGTGGTCGACGTCACCGGCGCCGGCGACGCCTTCGCGGCCGCCGTGTGCTGGTCGCTGGTCCACGACGGCGAAGACCTCGAACTGGCCTGCCGGCGCGGCCTGAAACTGTCGGCGCTGACCCTCGGCGTGACCGAGACGGTGCATCCGCGCCTCGGCCCGGACACTCTTACGAACATGAACCTCCAGGACTGACCATGCAAGCCTTTCTCCAGTTTTCTCCCGAAGTGCAGGCCGCCCGCGCCGCCGGCAAACCCGTCGTCGCCCTCGAGTCGACCATCATCTCGCACGGCATGCCCTACCCGCAGAACGTGCAGACCGCGCGCGAAGTCGAGCAGGTGATCCGCGACGCCGGCGCGGTGCCGGCCACCATCGCCATCATCGACGGCCGCATCTGCATCGGCCTGTCCGACGACCAGCTCGAGCAGCTGGGCCAGTCGACGGACGCGATCAAGGTGAGCCGCCGCGACCTGGCCTACGTCCTGGCCACCAGAAAGCTCGGCGCCACCACCGTCGCCGCCACCATGATCTGCGCGAAGCTGGCCGGCATCGAAGTCTTCGTCACCGGCGGCATCGGCGGCGTGCACCGCGGCGCCGAGACCAGCTTCGACATCTCGGCCGACCTGCAGGAACTGGCCCGGACCGGCGTCGCCGTGGTCTGCGCGGGCGTCAAGTCCATCCTCGACATCGGCCTGACCCTCGAATACCTCGAGACCCACGGCGTGCCGGTGGTGAGCGTGGGCCAGGCGGCCTTCCCCGCCTTCTTCACGCGCGACAGCGGCTTCAAGGCCGACTTCCAGCTCGACACGCCGGAAGAACAGGCGCGCTTCATCCGCACCAAGTGGCAGCTCGGCCTGGAGGGCGGCGTGGTGGTCAGCAATCCGGTGCCGGAAGTCTCGTCGATGAAGAACGAGGAGATCGATGCCATCATCGCCCAGGCCCTGGCCGAAGCGGCGCAGCAGGGCGTGAAGGGCAAGCTCGTCACGCCCTTCCTGCTGGCGCGCATCAAGGAACTGACGGGCGGCCGCAGCCTGGCCACCAACATCGCCCTGGTCAAGCACAACGCCCTGGTCGGCGCCAAGCTGGCCGTGGCGCTGCACGCCACCCATTAACGACAGCCTGACGGGTTCTCCATGTCGATCGACCTGAAGCAGTTGAAGTATTTCCTCGCGGTGGCCGAAGAGAAAAGCTTCAGCCGCGCCGCCGAGCGCCTGCACATCTCGCAACCGCCGCTCTCGCAGCAGATCATGAAGCTGGAGAGCGAGCTGGGGGTGCGCCTGTTCGCGCGCACCACCCGCAGCTTCGAGCTGACGGTGGCCGGCAAGGCCTTCATGCAGGAAGCCTCGGACCTGCTGGGGCGGATGCGGATGGCGGTCGACACCATCCGCCAGATCGACCGCGGCGAGGTCGGGCGCCTGCGCGTGGGCATCGTCGGCTCGGCGATGTGGGGCCCGATACCCGGCCTGCTGGAACAGTTCCAGAGCCAGTTCCCGCGCGTGACCTGGACCATCCACGAACTCGGCCCGAACGAGCAGTGGGACGCCCTGCGCGGAAAACAGATCGACGTCGGCTTCTGGCGCGAGCCGAAGCGCGACGAGGACGAACTGAAGCACGCCGGCCTGCGCCAGGACCTGTGCTTCCAGGAGAACTACTGCGTGGCGGTGAACGTCCAGGATCCGCTGGCGCGCAAGGACCGCATCGAGCTCACCGACATCGCCGGCGAGCCGCTGCTGATCCTGCACCTGGACCAGTCGGCCGAGCCGCGCTACCTGATCCAGTGCTGCGTGAACGCCGGCTTCCAGCCGACCATCTTCCAGGAGGCGGCCGAGCCGCAGACCCTGCTGGCGATGGTGGGCGCGGGCCTGGGCGTGGCGCTGATGCCGGAGACCACCGGCCGGATCGGCTGGCCGGGCGTGCGCTTCCTGCCGATCAGGGACATTCCGCCGTCGGCGAACCTGTACATCACCTATCCGATCCAGGACGACGCGCCGGTGGTGCGGGCCTTCCTGAAGATCGTGAATCCGGAAGGCGAATCCTAGGAATCGATCCCGATAGGGATAGGCTCCACTCAAGCCGGCGGACTGGCCGCATCCATCAGGTTCGTCCGCAGATTGACGATGGCCTTCTGCAGGGTCCGGAACTCTTCCGGGGTCAAGCCCGCGGCCTTGGCCGTGACCTCGCGGTAGTCGAAGGCTTTTTCCCGCAGTTGGCGTCCGGCCTCGGTCAGGGACACCCGCACGCTGCGCTCATCCTCCGCGTCGCGCTCGCGGCGCACATATCCCATCGCTTCCAGGCGCTTGAGCATCGGCGTGAGCGTGCTCGGCTCCAGGAACAGGTTTTCGCTGAGGCCCTTGACCGTCTGCCGGTCCTGTTCCCAGAGCGCGATGATGGTCACGTACTGCGGGTAGGTCAGCCCCAGCTGCTCCAGCACCGGCTTGTAGACGCGTGAATAGGCCAGGTTGGTCGAGTAGATGGCAAAGCACATGAAGTCGCCGAGTTTTGCGGCGTCCTTGCGCTTCCGATCGTCCTTGCTCATTTGACATCCCCAAAAAATAATTATCGCGATAACGATTATCGTACTTGAAAAGCGCGGAGACTTCGTATAAATTTATGATCATAATGATTATCGTCATAAGTAATTCCAGAAAGTTCTCCTCTAACCGCCATCGGAGTCAAGCATGAGCAAGCACGACAAGCAGTCCAGCATCCGCAGCCTGGCAGCGGCAGCCGCCCTGGCCGCCGCATCCTTCGCCCTGCCCGGCGCGGCGCAAGCGGCAAGGCCGGCGCCCGGCTTCGCCTCGATCAAACAGGTGGATGCGGGCGTCCTGAATGTCGGCTACGTGGACGAAGGTCCGGCCACGGGCCCCGTCGTGATCCTCCTGCACGGCTGGCCCTACGACATCCACAGCTACGTCGACGTCGTGCCCCTGCTGACCAGGGCCGGCTATCGCGTGATCGTGCCCCACCTGCGCGGTTATGGCAGCACCCGCTTCCTCGACGCCCATGCCGTGCGCAACGGCGAACCGGCGGCGCTCGCGGCCGACGTGGTCGCGCTGATGGATGCGCTGAAGATCGACCGCGCCATCCTGGCCGGCTACGATTGGGGCGCGCGCACGGCGGACATCGTCGCCGCCCTGTGGCCGCAGCGCGTCAAGGGCCTGGTGTCGGTGAGCGGCTACCTGATCGGCAGCCAGGAAGCGGGCAGGCAGCCGCTGCCGCCCGCCGCGGAACAGCAGTGGTGGTACCAGTTCTACTTCGCCACCGAGCGCGGCCGGGTCGGCTACGAGAAGAACCGCCACGATTTCGCCAAACTGATCTGGCAGACCGCCTCGCCCCGCTGGCACTTCGACGACGCCACCTTCGAGCGCAGCGCCGCCTCGCTGGACAATCCGGACCACGCCGCCATCACGATCCACAACTACCGCTGGCGGCTCGGCCTGGCGGAGGGAGAAGCGAAATACGCGGGGCTGGAAGCCAGCCTTGCCACATCGCCGGCCATCACGGTCCCGACGATCACCCTGGAGGGCGACGCCAACGGCGCGCCGCATCCTGAGCCGGCGGCTTATGCGAAGCGCTTCACCGGCAAGTATAGACATGAACTCATCCGCGGCGGCATCGGCCACAACCTGCCGCAGGAAGCGCCGCGCGCCTTCGCCGACGCCGTGATCGACGTCGACCATCTCTGAGACGGAGAGCAGACCCGCCATGTTCGAATTCAAACGCATGCTTCGCCATCCCCTGAACTGGCTGTCCGGCGCCGTCCTTGCAGCGGCCGCTACCGGCGCCGCCTTCTCGATGATGATGCCGGCGGCCGGCGCGGCCGGCGCGGCCGATACCGGCTACCGCAGCGGCTTGCCGGTACTCGGCGCCCTGCCGCCGCTGGACGGCGCCGTGACCTGGCTGAACTCCCCTGCCCTCAGCGGCAAGGCTTTGCAGGGCAAGGTGGTGCTGGTCGATTTCTGGACCTATTCCTGCATCAACTGCATCCGCACCTTGCCCTACCTGCGCGCCTGGGAACGGAAATACCGTGACCAGGGCCTGGTCGTGGTCGGCGTCCACACGCCGGAGTTCGACTTCGAGAAGGAGATCGCGAACCTCAACCAGGCCCTTGCGCGCTTCATGATCGACTACCCGGTGGCCGTGGACAGCGACAGGCGCATCTGGACCGCCTTCCGCAACAATGCCTGGCCCGTGTTCTACATTGCCGACGCCCGCGGCCAGCTGCGCGCGCGTGTCGTCGGCGAAGGCAACTACGAGAAGACGGAACGCATCATCCAGTCACTGCTGGCGGAAGCGGGCAAGGCCGGCGCGCCGGACACCCTCGTCACGCCGCGCGCCGCCGGCGAACAGTCCGCCCCCGACCTCGCGCACCTGGGGTCCGGCGAAACCTATGTAGGCTATGCGCAGGCGTCCAATCTGGCCGGCGGCGGGCAGCTCGAACGCGATGCGCCGCACGATTACGCGAGGACGGAGGTCGGATCGAACCAGTGGAGCCTCGTCGGCAACTGGACCGTCGGCGCCGAGCGCGCCCGCCTGAACCACGCGGACGGCAGCATCGTCTACCGCTTCAGTGCGCGCGACCTGCACCTGGTGCTGGGACCGGGACCCGGCGGCAAGCCGGTGCGCTTCCAGGTACGCATCGACGGCCGCGCGCCCGGAGCGGATCACGGTTCGGACACCGACGTCGACGGCAACGGCAGCATCGGCGATACGCGGCTCTACCAGCTCGTCAGGCAGTCCGGCGCCGTGAAGGAACACCTGTTCGAGATCCGCTTCCTCGACGCCGGCGCCAGCGCCTTCGCGTTCACCTTCGGCTGATCCTTTCGGAGACAAACCATGAGCACTTCCAGCCCGATCGTCCGCGAGGACCGGGTCTGCCTGGTGGGCGGCAGTACGACCTGTTGGAGCAGGCGCAGGTGGGCGTGTTCAGGCGTTGAAGGGCGCGCACCTTGCCCGTTTTACAGCGAGGGCTTCACGGTTTCCTTTGCCTTGCGATCCGCCTGCACCAGTTCGGAAGGCCGGGGATCGTAAAGCTCGACCTTCGTCGACGTGATCCGGAGGCGGGCCCCGGCCGAGAGGCCACTATCGTCCTGGCACGCCGGACCGCCTGGCCACGATGGATGGGGGCTTTCGCACCACTCCGGGTCCGGTCCCATCTGGATGATGTTCGTCGGCTCGCCGTACTTGGCAATGGCGTTGGCGCGCAATGCCTTTACGTTGTCGTTATTCCAGGGCATTTCATAAATCACCCTTTCGACCACAATCGCGCCGCCTGGAATCGCCCGGACGTGGACCGAGGTTTTACCGGCCGGCGCTTCACAGTGCATATATAGCTTGTACTTTTTCCCTGGAAGGTAGGGATTCGGCTCGGCGAACGGTGTCACATCGAATTTGCCGTGGTCGCGCTGGCACTTCGCTTGCAAGGCGGCCTTGGCTTCGCTGGGGCTCATCCCCAGCCTGACACCGCCGAGATCGAAGGCCCTGACGTCCGTTGCCGATGCAAGGCCGCTCAAGAGCATCGCGGACAAGAATACTGCGGTTTTTTTCATCAATCTGATTCACGCTTGAAAAAGTTGCCTCAAGGAACATTCTAAGCGATGCAAGCGCGTAATATGTCGCCTATTGCTTACAGAACGATGAAAGGCCACACGTGCATACGAATCTGAGCGCTGCTCAATCCGACTTTCTCTACAATTTGTACCTGGTGCTGCGCGAAGCGCCGTTGTCGGTGCACGGACGTTACCGCACCTTCGAGACCGCCGCCGTCGATATGCGCCCCTGGCACGTCGAGGCCATTTCGCTCGATGCGCTCAGGCACCTGGTAAAAGAGCGCAAGCCAAAAGGACTCCGGCGCGGTCACAGGATGGCGCGCAAGGATCGTGGCAAACACTTGTTCGCCGAGGGCGCCCCGGTCATGACCAAGGACGAGATGCTGCACTTCTTCTTCGAAAACGACCGTGTCACCCTGGTCACCGGCCCCGAAAACGGAAAGGATGGCATCGCACATTGGTCGGCGCAGATTCCGGTACCGGAAGGCCGCCTGAAGGGCGGATCTTATTCCCCTCGCGTCAATCGCGAGGATCTGGACTGGGCTGAAGGCGAGCTGCGCCGTTATGAAGCTGGCCAGCTGGCCGCCGCGGCCTGACCGCTTTCGAGCCCGAGGCGGATTCCCGGCGCACTCAATGCGTCGCCCCACCCGCCAGCGCCACGTCGGCGTCCACTGACAGCGCCACCTCGACCGCAAGCCGCAAGCCCGCCACGACCTCCTCCAGCGCCATCGACGGCGTCGGTTCGGGCCAGGCCGCGGCCTGCTCGGGCAGGAAGGGCACGTGGATGAAACCGGCCTTCACGCCCTGCCCGCGCAGGTGGTGCATCAGCGCATAGAAGACGTGATTGCAGACGAAGGTGCCGGCGGTCTGCGACACGCCCGCCTTCAGGCCCTGCTCGCGCATCGCCGCCACCATGGCCTTGATCGGCAGGGTCGTGAAGTAAGCGGCCGGGCCGTCCGCGACGATCGGCGCGTCGATCGGCTGCTGTCCGGCGTTGTCGAGGAAGCGCGCGTCGTCGACGTTGATGGCGATGCGCTCCATCGAGATCTCCGGACGCCCGCCGGCCAGCCCCACCGCGATCGCGATGTCGGGGCGGACTTCGTCGACGAAGCCGAGCAGCGCCTCGGCGGCGCGGCCGAATACGCAGGGCAGCAGGCGCACCTCGACCTTGAAACCATCGCCGGACCAGCCCTCCAGCAGGCGCACGGCTTCCCATGCCGGGTTGATGGAGGCGCCGTTGAAGGGCTCGAATCCGGTGAGCAGGACAGTTTTCATGAGCTTATCGATACATCAGGAAGTAGAGCAGGACGATATTCGCCAGCAGCAGCGGCAGCGCGGTCGGCAGCTGGGCCTTGATCACGGCGTTCTTGTCCGGCAGCTCGAGCAGGGCCGCCGGGACGATGTTGAAGTTGGCGGCCATCGGCGTCATCAGGGTGCCGCAATAGGCGCTGAACATGCCGATCGCCGCCATCACGGCCGGATTCGCATGATACACCCCGACCAGTATCGGAATCCCGATGCCGCCGGCGATGACCGGGAAGGCGGCGAAGCCGTTGCCCATCACGACCGTGAACAGCGCCATCCCGATGCAGAAGGCGGCGCAGGCGACCAGGCGCGAATCCATCGGAATATACGAGGTCGTGATGTGGGCCACGGCCTTGCCGACGCCGGCCTCGGAAAACAGCAGCCCGAGCACGGCCAGCATATGCGGCAGCACCACCGCCCAGCCCATCGCGTCGATCAGGCGGCGCGCCTCGCGCACGCCCTGCAGCGGCGTGGCGCGCGTCAGCCAGCAGGCCAGCGCCAGGGCCACGATGGAGCCGCAGCCCATGCTCACCAGGGTCAGGTTCTTCGGATCGAGCAGCGGCGCGCTGTAGGCTCCCAGGTCGATGCGTACGTCCTTCAGCAAGGTCGAGCCGATCATCGTCACCACCGGAATCGCGAGCGCCGGCACCAGCAGCCTGTGGCCGAGCCGGGCCGCGCTGGCGCGGCGCGCGTCTTCCGGCGGCGGATTCGCCTTCCCTCCCCGCACCAGGCCGACGCCCGCCACCAGCGCCATCGCGACCATGAGCAGGCCGGTGACGGCCGGCGGCGTGCGCCCGCCCGCCAGGTAGAGCAGCGCGTACAGGCCCCAGAACAGCGCGCTCGTGAAGCGGAGCGGATTGCTGCGGTCGCGCAGGTTCATGATGGCCGTGGCCGCGAACAGCAGGCCGACCAGCACGTAAAAATCGTCGAGCGCGAGGATCATTGCGTGACTCCGTCGGCCACGTGGCGCGGCCTGCCCGTGCAGCGCAGGATGCGGGCATCGAGCCGGCGCAGGTTCCAGGCGTGGATCAGGAAGGCCGTGACCGCGGTCGGGATGCCCCACATCGCCATGCGCAGGGGATCGACTTCGAGCCCTTCGGCGCGCAGGATGGTCTGCATCAGCACGATGGCGCCGAAGGCCACGAACACGTCTTCGCCAAAGAACAGGCCGACGTTGTCGGTGGCGGCGCTCATCGCGCGGATGCGCTGGCGCATCGCCTCGTCCAGGTTGGCGCCGCGCGCTTCGGCGGCCGCCTCGGCCATCGGCGCCAGCAGCGGCCTCACCATGTTCGGATGACCGCCGAGGCTGGTCAGGCCAAAGGCGGCGGCGAGTTCGCGCACCAGCAGGTAGACCGTCAGCAGGCGCCCGGTGGTGGCGGAGCGGATCTTCGCGATGCTGGCCTGGGCGTGCTCGCGCAGCCCGGCGCGCTCGAGCAGGCCGATCGCGGCCAGCGGCAGCAGCAATATCAAGGGCAGGTTGCGGGTCTTGACGAAAGCGGTGCCGAGCGATTCCAGCAGGTGGACGAGGGACAGGCCGCCGGCCAGCCCGGTCACGCCGCAGGCGGCGATCACGACCAGCACCGGATTGGCGCGCAGCAGGAATCCGGCGACGACAACGGCAATGCCGAGCAGCGGCCACAGGTTGACAGCGGTGTGCATGGGTCTCCGTATGGATTTTTTATCGTGGAGATATTACCTCAGCATAGGGCGCGTCCAACGAATGGATGAGATCCGCCATCGCAGCCCGCGCCGCCGTGGCTTTTACATCGGAAGAACGGCCACTGCATGAACGCGCCACTCCCGCATTGCGTGTGCACATGACAAGGCGGCGCCCACCCGCTATGCTCGGTGGGTCATCCAAGGGAGGCAGCCATGAATTCGCTATTACGCAGAGTCTCGCTGCTGACCGCGCTCGGCCTCGCCAGTTGCGGCGGCGACATCGGCATCGGCATCGGGGTCGTCTGGCACGACGGTCCCCAGTACCCGTGGCCCAACCACCCCGACTGGCCCAGCTGGCCCGACCGGCCGCAGGGCGCGACCGGACTCTTCCCCATTGCCGGGGACGTCTGCGGCGTCTGCGGCGGTTCGAAGGACGGCACCGGCTCGGCGGCCCGCTTCAATGCGCCGGAAGGCATTGCCGCCGACACCGCCGGCAACCTGTATGTGGCGGAGCCGGCCAGCGCGACCGTCCGCAAGGTCACGCCCCAGGGCGCGGTCACGACCCTGGCCGGCGCCCTCGGCGCGGTCGGCTATGCGGACGGCAGCGGCGGCGCGGCGCGCTTCAACGGACCGAGCCGGCTGGCGGCGGATTCCCAGGGCAATGTGTATGTGACCGACACCGGCAACTCGGTGGTGCGCAAGATCACGGCGGCCGGCCTGACCGGCACTGTAGCCGGCAACGGCACCTGCGGCAGCGTCGACGGGCGCACGACGTCCGCCCAGTTCTGCAATCCGAAGGGCATTGCGCTGGACCGCCGCGGCAATCTGTGGATCGCGGATACCGGCAACCACACGGTGCGCCGCATCGATATCGACGGCAAGGTCAGCACCGTGGCCGGCTCGCCGGGCGTGTGCGGCAGCGCGGACGGGCGCGGCGGCGCAGCCCGCTTCTGCAATCCGCAGGACGTCGGCGTCGACGAATGGGACAACGTCTATGTGGTCGACACCGGCAATTCGACCGTCCGCATGATCAAGACCGACGGGACGGTATCGACCCTGGCGGGCCAGGCCGGCCAGTGCGGGGCGGTGGACGGCAGCAGCACCGTGTCGCGGCTGTGCGCGCCGAGCGGCATCGCGGTCGAGGGCAACGACTTGTATATCGCGGACACCGGCAACGCCACCATCCGCAGGATCAACCTCGACAACGTGACCAGCACGGTGGCGGGCTTGGCCGGCCGCCAGGGCATCCAGCTGGGCGCCCTGCCCGGCGGCCTGGACCGGCCGATCGGGGTAGCGCGCGCACCGGACGGCTCGTTCGCGCTCACGACCCATAACCTGGTCGTGAAGCTGCTGCCGGCGAAATAAGTTTTACTCGGGCCGGACAGGATTGCTGGCATCCTTCCCCACCACCGTGGTCCAGGGACGCACGCGCCAGCTCGTCACCAGGCCCTGGACGACGTAGGGGTCGGTCTTGGCGAAGCGTTCGGCGACTTCCGGCGAGTCGCCGCTGAACAGCAGGACGGCGGTGTCGGCCGGATCGGCCAGGGCGCCGGCGATCACGAGTTCGCCGCGCTTCTCGGCCTCCCAGGCCAGTTTCAGGTGTTCGTTGCGGAATTCGCCGCGGCGCGCCAGGTAATCGGGCGCCAGTTCATACATCAGCAGGTAGTGCACGGAGTCTCCCAGACATGGATTCGACAAGACCAAGGCATCTTAACGCATCCCAATGCGGGCCGGCCGGAGGCTGGCAGCATGGCGCCCATGAAACGACATCACATCACACTGGGCGCACGCACGACGGCCGACGGCGTCGTCACCTCGGCCTCGAGCTGCATGTCGATCGACGGCGCCCGCATCGCCCTCGAAGGCGATGAGATCAGCTGCCATGGCTGCGGCGGCACCGGCACCATCCAGTGCACCGGGCCGCGCACGCCAGAGCGCTTCAACGGCAGGCAGGTGGCGCTGGAGGGTGACCTGTGCATCTGCAACTGCGCGACGCCGCCGACACTCCTCCCCAGCCAGGGCTCGCGCTACCAGACGGTCGAGGACACGGCGGCCTGAGCAGGCCCTGCCCTGCAGCTTTGCGCCAGCCATGTTATCGTTGCGACATGGCAACGTCGCTTGGGTAATTACTCCGCTCCTATGGCTTTGTACCTCAGCGCACAGAACGTTTCAGGATGGCAGAGGTAGACTAGTAGCATGGACACCAGGAAAAAAGTAGCGGCAGGGATGGCTGGCTTTGCCAGCATGCTGTGGCTGGGCCTCACGGCTGCGGTCGCGGCCAACCAGCGCCGCCTCGTATTCAATCCTACCGTCGAGCGCGAAGTCAAAAGCCCGCGCAGCAGCGGCCACCGCACCCGTCCCGTGGTGTTGCGCGCCGCCGACGGCACCCGTCTCTGCGGCTGGCTGATGACCCCGCAGATCCCTGGCCCGCATCCGGCCGTCGTCTATTTCGGTGGCCGCTCCGAGGAAGTCTCCTGGGTGGTGCGCGATGCCGGCAAGCTCTTCCCCAACATGGCCGTGCTGGCCGTGAATTACCGCGGCTACGGCGATTCGCATGGCGACCCGGACGAGATCCACATGGTCGAAGACGGCTGCATGCTGTTCGACTGGATGGCCGCACGCGCCCACGTGGACGCACGCCGCATCGCCGTGGTCGGTCGCAGCCTGGGTTCCGGCGTCGCCGTGCAGGTGGCGAAGGAGCGTCCGGCGCATTCGGTGGTCCTGATCACGCCCTACGATTCGATCCTGGCGATCGCCAAGCGCAAGTTCCGCGTGATGCCGATCGAGTACATGCTGCGCCACCGCTTCGAGTCGATCAAATATGCGCCCGCCCTGAAGGCGCCGACTTATGTATTGCGCGCGGAAAGCGACGACGTGGTGCCGCATTCGCATACCGACCAGCTGGTGGCCAAGCTGGCCCAGTTGTGCGGAGACGACATCGTGCCCGGCTCGGACCACATGGACATCCCCTACCTGGAAGGCACCCAGAGCCGCATCGCCGGCTTCCTGAGCTCCCAGTTCGCCAAACCGCTGGAACAGGCCGCGGCGGCGGGTAGTCGCGCGCCTGACGCGGCGCCGGCAAGCGCCGCATCGAGCGCGCCGATTCCGGCGCCTGTCATCGCCTCCGTCGCTACCGATGGCGCGCCGGCGCCTCTCATTCCCGCTCCCGTCGCGGCGATTGCCGTCACGGCCACCCTCCTTCCCAACCCGGCCGATGCCATCCCGCTGCCCGCCATGGACGCCAGTCCCAACCTGGCCGCACTGCCGATCCAGGTAGCCGTCAAGTAAGCGGCAAGCCGGCGCGCATCGGCCTCGGCCAGCCTTTCGCAGCTGTCAAGACGTGTGGTTTTCTGCAAGAAACCACCGAAAAGTGGCACTATTTATATTTCCAGTAAATAAATTGCGAAGTAAAATCGTATTTGCCACGAATAAACAGACTGATGCATAGTTAAACGTCAAGGACGAATACGATGCTCAACCGCGTGGCCGACTCTCCGGTCTTGCCCGCCTCGGCCAGATTACACAATCGACACCACAGGATTCAACAAGGTTTGACACAGTCCGCGAGGAGACCCGCGGATGGCTGGTCCTTGCTTTGCCGCGTAGCGCGCAAGCTTGCAGGTCCTTCCAGATTCAGGAAAAACAGATGAAATTCAAGCAACTCAGTCTGGCGATCGCGGCACTCTGCATCAGCGCCAGCGCATCGGCCGACATCGCCGGCGCCAAGCTGGCCATCGTCTATGACGCCGGCGGCAAGTTCGACAAGTCCTTCAACCAGTCGGCGGCCGAAGGCGTGACGCGCTTCACGAAGGAAACCGGCATCAAGGTGTTCGAAGCCCAGGCAAACTACGACACCCAGGCCGAGCAGGTGCTGCGCGCCCTCGCGCGCAAGAAGCTGACCCTGATCGTGTCGATCGGCTTTTCCCAGACCCAGCCGGTGCAGAAGATCGCCGCCGAATATCCGAACGTCCATTTCGTCATCATCGACGGCAATGCCCAGGGCAAGAACGTCAATTCCGTGCTGTTCAAGGAACAGGAAGGTTCCTATCTGGTCGGCGTGGCGGCCGCCATGGCGTCCAGGACCAAGACCATCAGCTTCGTCGGCGGCATGGACATTCCGCTGATCCGCGCTTTCGCCTGCGGTTACGTGCAGGGCGCCCGGTCGATCGTCCCGAAGATCCCGGTCCTGCAGAACATGGTCGGCACCACCAGCGCGGCCTGGAACGACCCGGCCAAGGGCGGCGAACTGGCGCGCGCGCAATTCGACCGCGGCTCCGACGTCGTGTTCGCGGTGGCCGGCGGCTCCGGCATGGGCGCCCTCCAGATGGCCAAGGAAAAGGGCAAGCTGGCGATCGGCGTCGACTCGAACCAGAACTACCTGTATCCGGGCACCATGCTGAGCTCGATGGTCAAGCGCGTCGACAACGCCGCCTACGACGCCTTCATGAAGGCGAAGAACGGCCAGTTCACCTCCGGCATCACGTATGAGGGACTGAAGGAAGGCGGCGTCGACTGGGCGCTCGACAAATACAACCGGGCCCTCATCACGCCCGAGATCGAGAAGCGCGTGCTCGCCGCCAAGGACGACATCATCAGCGGCAAGATCAAGGTGGTCGACTACCGCGCGTCGAATTCGTGCCCGCAATAGGCGAATGTTTTTTTACGTAGGAAGCGCGCCGCGCCGGCCCGAAACCGGCGCGGCGCGCTTTTGAATGAATGCTTTTCATAATTACTTTGTCTAACGAAAACGGATCGCTATGCAGCCAGCCGTAGAATTCCGCAATATCAGCAAAGCCTTCGGGGCGGTACAGGCGAATGCCGATGTCAGCTTCTCGATCGCCAAGGGTTCGATCCATGGCGTGATCGGTGAAAACGGCGCCGGCAAGTCGACCCTGATGAGCATCCTGTACGGCTACTACAATGCCGACAGCGGCCAGGTCCTGATCGACGGCCAGGCGCAGGATATCCGCACCAGTAACGAAGCGATCGCCCTCGGCATCGGCATGGTGCACCAGCACTTCATGCTGGTCGAGAACATGACGGTGCTCGACAACGTCATGCTCGGCAACGAGGGCGGCTTCAAGCTGTCCGCGCACCGCGCCGGGGTCGAGGCGAAGCTGCGCGAGATCTGCGAACGCTACCGCCTCGACGTCGATCCGCTGGCCACCGTCCACGACCTGTCCGTGGGCGCCCAGCAGCGCGTCGAGATCCTCAAGCAGATCTACCGCAGCGCCAACATCCTGATCCTGGACGAGCCCACCGCCGTCCTGACCGCCCAGGAAACCGCCTCGCTGTTCGAGATCCTGCGGCTGTTCAAGGAACAGGGCAAGACCATCATCCTGATCACCCACAAGCTGCAGGAGATCATGGAGATCACCGACGAGGTGACGGTGATGCGTGCCGGCCGCGTCGTCGGCGCCGTCAAGACCCCGGAGACCTCGAAGGAACAGCTGGCCAACATGATGGTCGGCCGTCCGATCCAGAGCGAGCTGCCGCGCGCGCCCTACAATCCGGGCTTTGACGTGCTGAAGGTCTCGAACGTCCAGCTGAAGGACGCCAACGGCGTCGCGCTGCTGTCGGACATCGACTTCACGCTGCGCGCAGGCGAAGTGGTGGCGATCGCCGGCGTGTCCGGCAACGGCCAGAGCGAGTTGCTCGAGATCCTGTCCGGCATGCGCCTGCCGACTTCCGGCAAGGTCGAGTTCCTGGGCCAGGACCTGCCCTACGCCGGCCGCGCGAACGCCGACGGCCTGCCGGCCACCTTCCGCAAGCTGGGCATCGGCCACGTGCCGGAAGACCGCCTGCGCGACGGCGTGATCAAGGATTTCTCGGTCATGCAGAACACCGTGTTCGGCTACCAGGACCACGTCAAGAACCGCTGGGGCCTGTTCGACTTCAGGAAGATCGCCCAGCGCTGCGCCGGCCTGATGCAGGCCTTCGACGTCCGTCCGAACAATCCGGACCTGCGCATCGGCCTGCTCTCGGGCGGCAACCAGCAGAAGGTCGTGATCGCGCGCGAAGTCGCGGCCAGGCCGAAGATGATGCTGGTCGGCCAGCCGACCCGCGGCGTCGACATCGGCACCATCGAGAGCATCCACACCCAGCTGCTGCGCCTGCGCGACGAGGGCGTGGCCATCCTGCTGTCCTCGGTGGAACTGGAAGAAGTGCGCGCGCTCGCCGACCGCATCCTCGTGATGTCCGGCGGCCGCATCACCGGCATCCTGCCGATCGATGAATTCGACACTACCCGCATCGGCCTGCTGATGGGCGGCTTGCACAAGTCCTGACGGTAAGAGACATGAAAAAGACTGAACTCCCTCGCTGGGCCACGGGTTTCGCCCTCCCCATCCTGAACCTGCTGTCGGCGCTGCTGGTGGCGGGCCTGGTCATCCACCTGCTCGGCGAAAGCCCGTCGGAATCGCTGCACATCCTGATCGACAGCGCGATCCTCGATCCGGAAGGCCTGGGCTACACCCTGTTCTATGCCTCGACCTTCATCTTCGCCGGCCTCGCGGTGTCGATCGCGATGCAGGCCGGCCTGTTCAACATCGGCGCCGAAGGCCAGATGTATGTCGGCGGCCTCGGTCTCACGCTGGCCGTGCTGGCCTTCGATGCCCACCTGCCGGGCTGGCTGATGATCCCGGTCGCGATGATCGGCGCCGCCCTGTTCGGCGCGCTGTGGTCCTTCCTGCCTGGCTACCTGCAGGCCAAGCGCGGCAGCCACGTGGTGGTCACGACCATCATGTTCAACTTCATCGCCGCCAGCCTGATGAACTACGTGATCCTGAAGATGATCCCGGAAGGCCAGCAGAACCCGGCCTCGCGCGTGTTCGCCGACAGCGCCTCGCTGCCGCTGCTGAACAAGATCTTCCCCGTGTTCGGCGACACCCCGCTGAACATCAGCTTCCTGCTGGCGATCGCCGCACTTGTCGTGTATGGCGTGATCGTCTGGCGCTCGTCGTGGGGCTACAAGCTGCGCGCGACCGGCCTGAATACCCACGCCGCGCACTACGCCGGCGTGCGGATCGACCGCATGATCATCGTCACCATGCTGGCTTCGGGCGCACTGGCAGGCCTGGGCGCGGTCAATTCGGTGATGGGCTCGACCCACTACCTGTCGCTGAACTTCCCGGCCGGCGCCGGCTTCGTCGGCATCGCGATCGCGCTGATGGGGCGCCAGCACCCGGTTGGCATCTTCCTGTCGTCGGTGCTGTTCGGCGCCCTGATCCAGGGCGGCTTCGACCTGTCGCTCGAGAAGCCGAACATCCCCCAGGAGACCTTCATCTTCATCCAGGGCCTGATCATCCTGTTCTGCGGTGCGATGGAGAATTTCTACGCGCCGGCGCTCCTGAAACTGATCAACCTGACCCGCACCAGCAAGGAAGCATAAATGGAAGACTTTCACATCGCCAGCATCGTGGTGTCCATGATCCGCAACGCGCCGGTGCTGATGTTCGCCGCAATGGCGGGCCTGTTCGCCGAACGTTCCGGCGTGGTCGACATCGGCCTCGAAGGCAAGATCCTGGCCTCGGCCTTCGTCTCGGCCTCGGTCGCCTACGTCACCCAGAGCCCGTGGCTCGGCATCCTGGCCGGCGTCGGCGTATCAAGCGCCCTGGCCATGGTCCAGGCCTTCGTCTCGATCACCCAGAAGGGCAACCAGCTGGTGTGCGGCATCGCGATCAACATCGCCATGAGCGGCCTGACCTTCGTGCTCGCCCAGTTCTTCTTCCATGAAGGCGGCCGCACGCCGGACCTGCGCGAGGCGCGCCTGTTCGACGTCACCCTGCCCGGCACCGCCGCGCTGGACAACATCCCATTCATCGGCTGGCTGTACGGCCACGTGATCGGCGGCCAGTCGGTGCTGGTCTACGTCGCCTTCCTGCTGGTGCCGGTGGTGCACTGGACGATCTACCACAGCCGCTTCGGCCTGCGCCTGCGCGCCTGCGGCGAGAACCCGCACGCCGCCGACGCCGCCGGCGTCTCGGTCGAGCGCACCCGCTACCTGGCGATGCTGGTGGCCGGCGTGCTGTGCTCGTTCTCGGGCGCCTATCTCGCCATCGTCCAGAGCGGCTTCTTCCTGCGCGACATGTCGGCCGGCGCCGGCTACCTGGCCCTGTCGACCCTGGTGTTCGGCAACTGGCGTCCGCTGCACACCGTGCTGGGCTGCCTGATGTTCGGCCTGTTCGGCGCGATCCAGATCCAGCTCGAAGGCGTCGAGCTGCCGGTCGTGGGCAGCATCCCGGGCTCGCTGGTGCAGATGATCCCGTATGTGGTGACCGTGATCGTGCTGGCCGGCCTGATGGCCAAGTCGGTGGCGCCGAAGGCGATCGGCAAGCCGTTCGTCAAGTCGCGCTGATCACTCGGCGCTGCGCGCTCGTTCCTGCGAGCGCGCGAAGGTCCACGCAAATCCGATACCGGCCGATGTGCCGGTATTTTTTTTCATCAGCGGACTGTCCTGGTTCGCCGCGCCCGAGTAGGTTTCATAGCGGACGAAGCCGAACATCCTCAGGTCGGGGTTCAGGCGGTAGGTGCCGAACAGCCCGGTGCGCACCAGCAGCAGGCCGCTGTCCGCCTTGTAGGCCGGCCGCCCGGCGGTCGCATACTGCGGCTGCACTTCATAGAAATAACGGTTGATGCGGCCGTCGCCGAACACGGCGCCGAGCTGGGCTTCCATGGTCCAGCGCGCGGCCTCGCCACGCTTCTCCCACACCAGGCGCGGCTCCATGGTCCAGCCCTGGCGCCGCAGCCCGCCACGAGCCTCGATCACGGCGCGCAGCGGCAGTTCGAAACGGAGCCTGCCGCGCTCGCCGAGGTCGGCGAACTTGTATTTCACGCGCGGGCCGAACTCGACCAGGGTGCCGAGGTCGGGCATGCCGCGCCGCGCCTCGACGTCCTTCGAATGCGCGGGCAGCGAGCCGGCGAAGCCGACGTCGAATTCCACCTTGTCGGTGTTCACCAGGCGCGCGCCAATGCCGTTCTGGTCGGCGCGGAAGACCTTGCCGCGGTAGATCAGGTAAGGCAGGGCCAGGCCGCGGTTCGAGCGGTCGTCGGCGCCCGGATAGGCTGGCGTGCTGAAGGCGGCGGCGCCGATGCCGGCTTCCCACAGCGGCAGGTCGCGTTCTTGAGGTTGAGCCTGGGCGGCCGCGATGCCGGGCAGGATGGAGGCGGCCGCGAGGGCCAGGAGGGATAGTTTGTGCATGGGCGCCATTTTAACGGCGCCCATGTGCGCGTGGTGCGTGCGTTAGCGATTATTGATAGATGGCCTGCAACACCTGCGCCAGGTGATACCCACCCTTGATCAGCTGGGTCTTGGCAATCGCGGAGCTCGGCACCGGATAGTTCTGCGGTACTTCCAGGCTCCAGGTGTAGTAGGTCTCGCCCTTCTTGCCGGTCTGCGGGGTGATCTTGCCGACGGTGACGCCGTCGAACACCTGCTTCGACACCGCCAGCGCATCGTCCGCCCATTGATAGGGCCAGGTGGCCAGGTCGCCGGTGGAGCGGGCGACGTCCGGCTTGCTGTCGATCGCGGCCTGGGCGAACTTTTCCGGCGTCCTGGTCTGGATGCGGCGGAAGGCGTAGTTGACGGTGGTGCTGTCCCAGTAGGAGTGGAAGGGCTTGGTCAGCGCCTTGGGCACGCCTTCCTTGACCGGCTTGGCTTCTTCCGGCGGGATCACGCTGGACAGGTTGGCGACCAGGCCGGCGAGCTTGGCGTCGTCCATCAGCAGGTTGTTGCCGCCGCGCGAATCGAAGATCGCGGTTTCGTCGATCTCGGCCTTGGTCTTTGGCACCACGAACTTGCCGTCCTTGTCGACGAAGGCGGCGCCCACGTGCAGCGGCTGGTGGATGTCGCCGGTCATGTGGGTCAGCAGGATCAGGGCCTGGCGCGGGGTGAACTTGTGCGGGTTGGTGGCCGGGGTGTCCTTGCCCTGCAGGACGGCGATTGCCTGCTTCAGGGTCTGCACGATGTCGTCGTCGGCGGTGCCGGCGGCGCCGTCATGATAATGATCCAGCTGGAACGGCACGTCGGTGTAGTGGTACTCGCTGTGCTTCGGGTTGGCGTTCACGTACTCGACCATGTCCGGGGTCTGCGGGCCGCACCAGTTGCCCTTCACGCAGTCGGGCCAGGTGGCGATCGATTCCAGGGTCTCACCCGGCAGCAGGATGGCTTTCACCTGCTGTTCGGCCCTGGTGCCCTTGATCAGCTTGTCGGCGATGGCGCCGACCGCGCGGTGGCCGTCGTTGCCCCAGGCGAGCGCATCGGTCGAGGCGAAGGCGCCGGCCAGCGCGAGTACACAAACGAGTTTTTTCATGATGGTTCCTTGTCTGGACGTTTCATCGAACGGTGCTCAGCGCACCTTGTTGATTCGGGGCTGGGGCGCGGCCATGCCGGTCGCACCGATGCCCGGGTTCTGTTTCAGCCAGGCGATCAGCGCGTCGAGGTCGCGCATCCCGGTGTCATGGCGGTTGACGCCCTGGGCCAGCGCCGGGAAGTTGTCGCCGCCTTCGGCCAGGAAGTTGTTCGCCACGATGCGGTAGGTCTTGCCCTCCTCGACCGGCTTGCCGTCCACCTTCAGGCTGCCCGGCACCAGGCGCTGGCCGACCGGACGGGTGCTGTCCCACGAATAGGACAGGCCGCGCGAAACCTGCAGCATGTACTGGCTGTTGTCCGGACGGTCCCACTGCTGCTCCAGCATGGCGCGCAGCTGGGCGCCGGTGATGTCCAGTACCACCAGGGTATTCCCGAACGGGAGCACGGCCTGGGCCTGGCCGAAGCTGACCACGCCGCCCTCGCCCGCTTCCAGGTCCTTGCGGATGCCGCCCGGGTTCATGAAGCCGAGCAGCACGCCCTGGTCGCGGGTCGCCGCCACCGCGGCGTCGGCGATCACGTCGCCCAGCGGCGATTCGCCGGCGTCGCTGTCCTTGCGCGACACGCCGGACGCGGAGATGCGCGCGATCGGCCTGGCCAGTTCGGCGGCGCTGCGGGCGCGCACGTCCTGCAGGTAGGCCGTCATCTGCGCATCCGGGGTAAAGGCCGGATTGCCAGGCAGGTCGGGCGCCATGACGACGTTGCGGACCTGGATGTCGTCGACCTTGCCGCTGCCCGGCTCGACAGTCATCTTGATGCGCGACAGCACGTGGCCGGCATAGTCGGCCTGCGTCACCACGCGGCCGTCGACCTTGCAAAGGTAACCCTTGTGCGAGTGGCCGGTGATGACCAGGCGGATCGCCGGATCGAGCTTCTTGACGATGCCGACGATCGGGCCTTCGAGGCCGTCGCAATACGTCTTGTCGAAGGGCTCGCCGGTGTGGCCGCCCTCGTGGATCAGGACCACGAATACCTGCGCACCCTGGGCGCGCATGGCGGGAATCACCTTGTTGATCGACTCGGCCTCGTCGAGGAAGGACAGGCCCTTGATCGAGGAAGACACCGTCACCGACGGCGTGTCCTTCAGCACCGCGCCGATCAGGCCGACCTTCACGCCCTTGACGTCGACGACGCGCCAGGCCGGCACCAGGTTCTTGCCGGTCGCGGCATCGACGACGTTGGCGGCCAGGTAAGTAAAACCGGCGCCGCGGAAGTCCTTCGACAGCCGGCAAGCCTTGTCCGGGCGCGGCGAATCGCAGCCGCCGTGCTGCTGGCGCAGCAGTTCCTTGCTGCCGGGGTCGAACTCGTGATTGCCGAGCGAGCTGGCGACCAGGCCCATCCGGTTCATCGCCTCGATGGTCGGCTCGTCCGCGAACATCGAGGACACCGCCGGGCTCGCGCCCACCAGGTCGCCGGCGGCGACGAACAGCAGGTCCTTGTCTTCCTTGCGGAAGGCGTCCAGCGCGCCCTTCAGCACGTCGATGCCGCCGGCGCGGATGTTTTCCTTCTTCTCGCTGCCCATCGGCGCATAGCTGTACCTGCTGGATTCCAGGTTGCCGTGGAAATCGTTGATGGCGACGATATTGAGTTCGATCGGGCCGCGCGGCGCCGTTGCGGGAGCGCTCGCGCAACCCGCCAGCACCAGGCCGGCTGCCAGCACGGTGAGGCCGGTGCGGAGGGGACGGGAAACGGTCATGAAGTGGTACACCTTATCTTGTTGCGATGGATTGCAAGCCGAAGATTATTGCATGTAATCCAGTCACTGCGGGAAAGAAAAACGGCCGGTGTCGCCACCGGCCGTCTCGATCATCCAGCTACGAAATCAACAGATCAGAAGTCGTAGTGCAGGGTGATTTGTGCTGCCCACTGCGATTCGCCCTTGTTCTGGCGGATGCTGTAGTCGTCGTTCTGGGTGCGCACTGCGTAGACGTAACGGCCCTGTGCATCCAGGCCGGCGTAGTCGACGAAGCCGCGAGTCTGGCCGCCCGAGGACGAGAACGGCATCTCGTTGATGTGGCCCCACTTCTTGTTCAGCAGGTTGCCGACGTTGAAGATGTCGAACGAGACACGGCCCTTGTTACGTGCGAACAGGCCCGGGATCTCCTGGCTGATACGCAGGTCGAAGCTGTTGGTCCACGGTGCGAAGTCGCTGTAACGGTTCACGACGCCGCCGGCCGAGTTCTTCAGCGCCTTGTTGGCGTTGACGATGTCCCAGAAGCGCTGCTCGTTGGCGTGGCTGCTTGCGGTATCGCCGTAGAACACGACTTCACCCGAACCGAAGGCCTTCGGGATGTACATCAGGTCGTTGGTCGCGATGCCGTCGCCGTTCATGTCGTTCTTGAAGGTCCAGCTGTACGGCTTGCCGGTACGGCCTTCGTAGAACAGGCCGAAGCGGGTCTTCAGGCCCGAGAAGAATGCCTTCTCGAAGTTGACCGTCGCGTTGACGCGGTTCTTCACCAGGTAGGCCGAGTTCGCTGCCACGTCTTCGTTCGGGTTGAACACCGAGCGTGCACCGAAGTTCGAGCTCGAGGTCGACGAAGTCAGGTTCGACGCTTCGGTCGCATAGGTGTGGGTCGCGGCGATCGACCAGCCCAGGCCACGGGTCATCGGATAGGTCAGCGACAGGGTTTCCAGACGGCTTTCGCCCTTGTCGGTACCGGTTGCCATCAGCACGTTGCCGTAGCCCGCGTTGCTCAGCGCCTTGGTGGTGTTGGTGCAGCCGCTTGCGGTGCTGACCGAGTTGTTACCCACGTTCCAGCACTTGGCCAGCAGGCCGCCGGTGGCGCCGTAGTACAGCTCGCGGCCATCGGTGCCGATTGCGCTCGGCTTGCCCAGGTTCAGGTTCTGGTAGGTGATGCCATCCTTGGTCTTGATGTACAGCGCTTCGGCGCCAGCCACCAGGCCGTACCACGGCAGTTCCATCTCGAAGGCCAGGTTCGACTTCCAGTTCGACGGCTGGCGCAGGCTCGGGTTCAGCAGGTCGACCGAAGCGGTGGCCGGCGCGCCGGTCACGACCTTCTGGGTGTCCGGATTCGGGCTGAAGGTGCCGTCGGTAGCCGGGCAGCGGGTGTTGCCGGTGCCCGAGCAGGTGCTCGAACGGGTGGCGATACCGGCGTTCTGGTACGGGTTGGCGATCCACACGCTGGCCGACGCGCCCTGGAACAGGCCGGCGCCACCGCGCAGCTGCATCATGCGCGGGGTGTTGAAGCGGTAGTTGAAGCCGAAGCGCGGCTGGAACAGCTTGCTGTTGTCCGGCGTGTAGGTGTTGGCGATGCCGAAGCCGCCGGTCTGGCGGGCACCGGCTGCACCGGCGACGACCGGCGCGGCGAAGGCGGCGTTGGCCGGCGGTGCGTGGTCGAAGCCGAGCTGGTCGACGCGGAAGCCGTAGTTCACGGTCAGCTGGCGGTTGACCGACCAGGTGTCCTGCAGGAACAGGCCGACGTTCGACATTTCGAACTGGGCGATTGCGTCGTTCAGGGTGTAACCAGCGGCGGCGGTCTGCAGGCTGTACGACGACGGACGGCCACGCTGGAAGTTCTCCAGGACGGCTTTCTCGATCTGGGCCAGCGATGCCGTGCCGCAGTTGATCGTGCTCGATCCGATCGTGTTGTAGGTGAAGTTGTTGTCGCAGGCGAAGGTGTAGTTACCGTACACGTTCTGCAGGAAGGCGTTGTAGATCTTGTTCTTCTGGTAGTCGCCACCGAACTTGATCTCGTGGTCGCCCAGCGTCCAGTTGGCGCCGCCGTAGTAGTCCTGGGTACGGGTACCCAGCACGTTCTGCTGGCGCGACATCTCGGTACCGGCGTTGATGAAGCGGCTGCCGGTGCGGGTGCCGGCCGGCGCATCCGACGGCAGCGGGCCGCTGAACTGGAAGCCCAGGGTCGGCAGGCGCGCATTGTTCTTCGGCACCGAATCGTAGTCACGCTTCGAAGCCTTGAACTCGGTCGAGAAGGTCGGGGTCCAGTCCGAGAAGACCTGGGCGACGGCGGTCTGCAGCTGCTTCTGCTGGGTGTACAGGTAGGAGCTCAGCGCGATGCCGGTAGCCGAGTAGCCCGGATAGATCGGCTCGGACTGCGAGGTACGCTGGATGCGCAGGTTGGCGCGGTGGATGTCGCTGATGTTCCAGTCGAGTTTCAGCATCTGCTCGCGCGAGCTCAGCTCGCTGCCGCCGGCAACCGGGTTGCCGAGGTCGATACCGTAGGTGCTCTTGGCAACGTCACGGACGCGGTTGATCTCGTCCAGGGTGATGCCGGCGGTGGTGCCCTGGCCCTGGCCGACGTAGCCGAAGTCCGGAGCGGCGCGGCTCGAGCTGGTCTCTTCGCTCAGGGCGTAGAAGAACAGCTTGTCCTGCACCAGCGCGCCGGAGGTCCAGACGCCCTTGGTGGTTTCGGTGAACTTCGGCGGGTCGCTGTATTCGCCGCTGGCGGTGTTGAAGCGCTTGCCCGACAGCTGATCGTCACGGTAGACGTAGTAGATGCCGCCCTTCCAGTTGTTGGTACCGGACTTGGTGACAGCGTTGATGTTACCGCCGGTGTAACCCTTCTGGGTCACGTCGTAGTTGGCGATGTTCACCTGCACCGACTGGATCGCTTCGATCGAGATCGGCTGGCGTGCGGTCGGGCTGCCGTTGGCTTCCAGGCCGAACATGTCGTTGATGGCGACGCCGTCGACGGTCATCGAGTTAAAGCGCGAGTTCTGACCCGCGACGGACATCTCGCCGCGTTCCTTGTCGGTCTGCGACACACGGGGGTCGGCACGTGCGTAGTCCTGCAGGTTGCGGTTGATCGATGCCTGGGTCTGCAGCACGGCGTTGCTGATCGAGGTGCCGGCGCCCATGTTGTTGCGGTTGAAGATGTCGGCACGTGCGCGGTTGCCGGCAACGGTCACGGTCTGCATCGGTGCGCCGATGGTGGCGTCCACGGCGGCGACTTCGGCCAGTTCCAGGTAGATGCCTTCACGTTTCTCGGTCACGCCGTTCTTCGTGATAATGATCGTGTACGGACCGCCGGTACGCAGGCCGCGCGCGAGGTAGCGGCCTTCGGCGTCGGTGGTGACGTTGCTGACCGAACCCGATTCGGTGTGGATGATTTGCACCGAGGCGCCGGCGGCAGGCTTGCCGTCCGGGCCGGAGATGCGACCGCCAACTGCCGAAGTCGTGTTCTGGGCAAGAGCCGGTGCTCCTGCCAGTGCAATCGACAAAGCCAGCGCCAGCTTGGTCAGCTGGATCCGTTTTTGATAGATCATTGGATTAACCCCAAAAAGACTTAATAATTATTAAGGGACACGTCGTTCCCTCTCTCACAGTACTGCAACCCTTAGGACCGACCGCTTAGCGCCGTCGCCTATACATTCGGTACATCCCTTTACCGCCCTTGCCAAAGCTTCAAGAACAAAAGCGGCGCACGCGATTCTAGCGGCCAAATATTTCCCGGCTGTTACAGCCATTGGTTGCCAGCTTCGTCTTTGCTACTGGTTAATAAAAGACCAATATGCATGAAGGCAAAACTGATAGCAAATACGTTTTCTCTTGGGAATTTATAGCTTGCGCGTATAAGTTGATGAAAAAACGGGCAGGAATTCGCGTGTGGAGCGGCTTTCCCCTAGGAAAAGCGCACGGCGGGATTATAAGGGAGGCATTCTGTAGAAAAATTGTTTCGCTTGTTTTTTGGGCAAAGCTGTGAAGAAAGCGTGAGTTTTGTAGCGAGTTGACCACAGAGCCAGCATAAACATATGCATTTTTTGGGTAGTTACGCACGCCCAAAGCCGTCGTTCCCGCTTTCGCGGGAACGACGGCTTTACTGCTAACTAAATAAAAATCAGCGCTTCGCCGCAGCCTTATCCAACCCGGCAATCTCCGCCTCGAACTTCGCAAAGCGCTGGTCCAGCTGTTTGGTCAGCCGCGCCTTGTCGGCGGCATCCAGGAAGGAATAGCGGATGCTGTTGTAGGACGCCTTCTTGAGCTCGGCGTAGCCCGGCTTGTAGCGGCTGGCGAACAGCACGTATTCGTTGGCCAGGTTGTGGCGGGTCACGCCAGCGTCGTCGGTGGAGATGACGTAGGGAACGCCGTACTTGCGGTACAGGGTGACCGGGTGGTTCTCGCCTTGCACGCCGTTGATGAAGGCGTTCGAGGTCAGGTTGATCTCGACCGGGATGTCCTTCTCGCGCATGCGCTGCATGATAGCGACCGCATTGCTCTCGTGGGCCAGGTCGATGCCGTGGCCGATGCGGTCGGCGCCGGCCAGGTTGACGGCCTGGTCGATGTGGAACTGCAGGTCTTCCGGCGGGACGTCGCCCAGGGCCAGCTCGCCGGCGTGCATCGCCACCTTGACCTTCGGGTAGACCGACTTCAGGAAGCGGAACATCTGCATGTGCAGGGTGTAGTCGCGCATCGACACCATCTGGCTCTCCTGCCCGACGATGTTGACGCCGACGATCTTGCTGTCCTTGCTCGCGGCCTTGAAGCCGGCCAGCATCGAGGAGAATACCTGCGACGGGTTCAGCAGGCGCAGCACATAGGTCTGGTAGCGCATGGTGAAGCGCTCGTCGTCGATACCGGCGGCGGCTTCGTCGATTTTGGCCGTGAAGTCGGCGATCGCCTGGTTGAACTTCTGGTCCGCGTCGAGCTGGGTCATCCAGGCGCGCATCTGGGCCTCGAAGGCCTTGTCGTCGTGGGCGTTCTGCCAGGCCTGGGCGTCGAAGTCCTTGTTGGCGACGAAGGGCGACATCTTGAACATGGTCTCGATGTAGCCGACGTTCTCGCGGATCGCGCGCTCCTTGATCTCGACCAGGCCTTCGTGGAAGTTGGCGTTGGAGACCGGGCCGAAGTAGCCGAAGGTCTGGAAGAACTGGCGGTCCGGCGGCGCCTGCAGGGCGCCGTGGTTATGGAAATCCTTGCTCGACCAGCGCTGCAGCAGCTCGCGGTAAGTGAAATCGTCGGCGTAGACGTCGGCGGTGCCCAGGCAGTTGCGCTCTTTCGCCGGCTTGGCGCGCTCGGCCTCGACCAGCGCCTTGTCGGTCTCGATCCTGTAGGTCTGCTTGTTGACGCAATAGCCCTGCTTGTCGAGGAAGTCGACATAGGTCTCGGCGTAAACGGCGCCGGAATAATGGTGGTGCAGGTCGCCGCCCTTGGGCATCTGGGTGAAGAACATGGTCAGCTCGGCCGTCTTCGGCTCGGCGCCCGCGATCAGGGCCGCGTAATGGCGGGCGGTGGCGGCCTCGTTGGCGTTGGCGGCGGTCGGGCGCGCGCCGGCATTGGCGGCCAGGGCCAGGCCCAGTGCGACGGCGAGCGGGAGGCGGCGGCTGAATGTGTTCTGCATAAAGTTCTCGTGGCTGATCCAGGGGCGAAACGTCAAGGGTAAACCTCAGGGCAGCGTCCGCTCGTGGACCAAACGGCCGGCCGCGTAGGTGGCGCGGATGACACGGTCGTCGCCCAGCAGGGCCAGCGCAAACAGGGTTTCCTCGAGCGTATTGCTGTGCGCGGTGCGGCGCTCCAGCAGCGGCGTGGCCTTGGGGTCGAGCACGATGAAATCGGCTTCAAGCCCCGGAACGAAATTCCCGATCGTGCCCTCGAGCTGCATGCTGCGCGCGGCGCCCAGCGTGGCGAGGTAGAACATGCGCAGGGCCGGGAGGTAGCTGCCTTTCAGTCGCGCAACTTTATACGCTTCATTCATGGTTTGCAACATCGAGAAGGAAGTGCCCGCCCCCACGTCGGTACCCAGCGAGACCAGCGCGCCGGCCTTGTCGGCGCGCGCCATGTCGAACAGGCCGCTGCCCAGGAACAGGTTCGAGGTCGGGCAGTGGGCGATCGCCGAGCCGCTTTCCGCCATGCGGGCGACGTCGGCATCGTCCAGCCAGATGCAGTGTCCATACATGGCGCGCTCACGCATCAGGCCATAGTGGTCGTACACGTCCAGGTAGCTGCGGCGCTGCGGGAACAGCTCGCCCACCCATTTGCACTCGTCCTTGTTTTCCGATACGTGGGTCTGGATGAAGATGTCCGGATAGGCGCGCGCCAGTTCGCCGGTGGCGGCCAGCTGGGCCTCGGTCGAGGTCGGGGCAAAGCGGGGCGTGATCGCGTACATGCTTCTCCCCCGCCCGTGCCAGCGCTTGATCAGTCCCTCGCTCTCGCGCAGGTCGGCGGTGTCCTGCAGGAAGTCCGGGCAGTGGCGGTCCATCAGCACCTTGCCGGCGCCCATGCGCAGGTCGCGCGCCGACGCCGCCTCGAAGAAGGCGTCGACCGATTCCCTGTGCACGCTGCAGTAGACCAGCGCCGTCGTGGTGCCGTTCCTCAGCAGCTCGTCGAGGAAGAACTCGGCGGTGGCGCGCGCGTGCACGGGGTCGCCGAACTGGCGCTCGGTCGGGAAGGTATAGGTCTCCAGCCAGGGCAGCAGGCCCGGCGCCGGCGAGGCGATCATGTCGGTCTGCGGGAAATGCAGGTGGGTGTCGATGAAACCGGGCGTGATGATCTTGCCGCGGTAGTCGACCGCCTCGACACCTGCCGGCAGGGTCGATCCCAGCTTCGCGTAGTCGCCGGCCGCCTTGACGCGGCCGTTCTCGACGACCAGCAGGCCGTCCTCGTGCCAGGCATGGGCGGACTCCAGAAAGGCCGGATCCGCGTGAAAGTGCAGCAGGCTCGCTCGGTAGGCCTGCAGGTTCTGGGTGTCGATCGACATTAGATTCTTCCTGTTGAAGCGATAGTGGCGGCGTGGGCTTCCCACACCATCAGCAGTTGGGCGGCGACGGCGACCGCGATCACGGCGGGCTGCTTGCCTTCGATGCCGGGCACGCCGATCGGGCAGACCATGGCATCCAGGCGCGCGGGCTCGATGCCGCGCTCGCGCAGGCGGTGCTCGAACTGCTTGCGTTTGGTATTCGACCCGATCAGCCCGAACCAGTCTTCATCGAAGGACGGGCGTTTCAGGATCGTTTCGGCCAGGCGCTGGTCGAGCGCATGGCTGTGGGTCATGACGAGGAAACTGGTGCCCGGCGCAGCGCTTTCCGCCAGCGCCTCCGGGGTGTCGGTGGCTTCGGCGACGACGTTGGACGGCAGGTTCGCGGGGAACAGGTCCTCGCGCTCGTCGACCCAGGTCACGCGGCAGGGCAGCCCGGCCAGGACGCGCACGATGGCCGCACCCACATGGCCGGCGCCGAACAGCACCAGGCGCGCGCGCGGGGCTTCGACGGCATCCACCAGCCAGCGGCGGCCGTCCGGCTCGCGCATTATATGAGTAGCGGCGGGGTTGCGTGCAAATTCCGGCGCCGCGCCGCCGTGGACCGTTTGTCCGTGCGCGTCGAACAGCGCCAGGCCGGGCGCGCCGTCCAGCGCCACCAGGCGCCAGCTGTCCTGATTGACGCGCGCCGCCAGGGCCGCCAGGTGGCCGGCATCCGCCAGCTCGAAGGCGAGGTGCACCACGCCGCCGCAGCACTGGCCGAGGCTGGGGCCGAGCGGGAAGCGTTCCAGGCGCCGGACCTCCCCCTTTTCCAGCATCGCGCGTGCGGTCTCGACGCCGCGCAGCTCCAGGTGGCCACCGCCGACCGTGCCCCACTGGCGCACGGCATCGACCAGCATCTTCGCGCCGGGTTCGCGCGGCACCGAGCCTTCGACCGCGGCCACGGTCACCAGGACCCTGGGCGCGGCCTCGGGCCCGGCATCACGTGCCGCCACGAACAGCCAGTCTTCCATCTCAGCCTGCCCGGGTGGCCGCTTCGACGGCGGCGACGGCGTTGAGGATGGCTTCGCAGGTCGCCGGCGCGTTCAAGGGCGGATTGACCTTGTGACCGCCGACGCTGGAAATCGCATCGCGGATCGCGAAGAACACCGAGAACGGCAGCAGCAGCGGCGGCTCGCCGACGGCCTTCGAGCGGTGGATCGAGTCTTCGACGTTGCGGTTCTCGAACAGGCGCACGCGGAAGTCCTCCGGGCAGTCCGACACCGCCGGGATCTTGTAGGTCGACGGCGCATGGGTCTTCAAGGTGCCGCGTTGGTCCCACCACAGTTCTTCGGTGGTCAGCCAGCCCATGCCCTGGATGAAGGCGCCCTCGACCTGGCCGATGTCGATGGCCGGATTCAGGGACTTGCCCGCATCGTAGAGCGCGTCGGCGCGCAGCAGCTTCCATTCGCCGGTAAGGGTGTCGACGATCACCTCGGACACCGCGGCGCCGTAGGCGAAATAGGAAAAGGGACGGCCGGTCATGGTCTTCGGATCCCAGGACAGGCCGGGGGTCGCGTAGTAGCCGTCCGACCACAGCTGGGTGCGCGCCAGGTAGGCTTTCGCCACCAGCTCGTCAAAGGGGATCTCGGCGCCGTTCGCGAATACCGTGTCGGCCGCGAAGCGCACGTCTTCCGCTGCGCCGCCGTGCTGCCTGGCCGCGAATGCCGCCAGCCGCTCGCGGATTCTCCGCGCCGCGTCCTGGGCCGCCTTGCCGTTCAGGTCCGCGCCGGTGGAGGCCGCGGTGGCCGAGGTATTCGCGACCTTGCTGGTATTGGTGGCGGTGATGCGCACGCGGGACAGGTCCACGCCCAGCTCGTGCGCCACCACCTGCATGACCTTGGTGTTGACGCCCTGCCCCATCTCGGTGCCGCCGTGGTTGACGAGGATGGAACCGTCCACGTACACGTGCACCAGGGCGCCGGCCTGGTTCAGGTGGGTGACGTTGAAGGCGATGCCGAACTTGACCGGGGTGAGCGCCACGCCCTTCTTCAGCACCGGGCTGGACTCGTTGAAGGCGTCGACGGCGGCGCGGCGCGCACGGTATTCGCTGCTGGCTTCCAGCTCGTCGACCAGTTCGTGGATCACGTTGTCGACGATGACCTGGCCGTAGGGCGTGACGTTGCGCTCCATACCGTCACCACTGCGGCCGTAGAAATTCAGCTTGCGGACGTCGAGGGCGTCGCGGCCGAGGTTCCTCGCGATCTCGTCGAGCACGTACTCGATCGCGATCGCGCCCTGCGGACCGCCGAAGCCGCGGAAGGCGGTATTCGATTGCGTATTCGTCTTGCCGCAGGCGGCGCGGATGTCGACGTCGGCCAGGTAGTAGCTGTTGTCGAAGTGGCAGACGGCGCGCGTGGCCACCGGGCCGGACAAGTCGGCCGAGAAGCCGGCGCGCGAGACCATGTCGACTTTCGCGCCGACGATGCGGCCTTCGCCGTCGTAGCCGACTTCGTATTCATAGTGGAAGCAGTGGCGCTTGCCGGTGACGAGCATGTCGTCGTCGCGGTCGGCGCGCAGCTTGACCGGGCGGCCGCACAGCCTGGCCGACACGGCCGCCGCCGCCGCCCACAGCGCCGACTGCGATTCCTTGCCGCCGAAGCCGCCGCCCATGCGCCTGCATTCGACCACCACGTGGTGCGAGTGCAGGCCCAGCGCATGCGCGACCACGTGCTGCATCTCGCTCGGGTGCTGGGTCGAGCACAACACCAGCATGCCATCGTTTTCCTGCGGGATGGCGTAGGCGATCTGGCCTTCGAGATAGAACTGCTCCTGGCCGCCGACGTGCAGCTCGCCCTTCACCCGGTGCGGCGCGCGCTCGAAAGCCGCCTGCGCATCGCCGCGCGCCAGCCGCATCGGCGGCAGCACATAGCTTTGTGCGGCGCGCGCGGCCTGCGGCGTCAGGATGGCCGGCAGCTCGTCGTAGGCGACCACGCCTTTCTTCGCGGCGCGGCGCGCGTTGTCATGGCTGTCCGCCACCACCACGAACAGCGGCTGGCCCACGTACTGGACCAGGCCGTCGGCCAGGATGGGATCGTCGTGGATGATGGGGCCGCAATCGTTGGTGCCGGGAATGTCCTGCGCGGTATAGACCGCGACCACGCCGCGGCTGGCACGGACTGGCGCCAGGTCCATCGAGACGATCTTCGCATGCGGCCTGGCGGAGAGACCCAGGGCCGCGTGCAGGGTGCCGCGCACCTCGTCGATGTCGTCGGTGTAGTCGGCCTGGCCGAGCACGTGCAGGCGGGCCGATTCGTGGGCCCGCGAAACGCCGACCGCGCTCCACGCCGCCGTGTTCAGATCCGGTGCGCTCATGTCGTTCATGGTCAGTGTCTCCTTACGCGAATACGTTCACGGCTTCGGCCGGCAGCGGGTTCTCGGTCCGCGTTTCGAGCCAGAAGCGGCGCAGCAGGTTCTGCGCGCCCTGCATGCGGTAGCTGTTCGAGGCGCGCATGTCGGTCAGCGGCGCATAGTCCTTGGCCAGCGCCGCCATCGCATCGGCCAGCGCGGCCTCGTCCCAGGCGCGGCCCAGCAGCAGGGCCTCGGCTGCCGCCGCACGCTTGGGCGTCGCGGCCATGCCGCCGAAGGCGATGCGCGCCTGCCTGACGACGCCATCATCCAGTTCGAGGGCAAAGGCGGCGCACACGGCCGAGATATCCTGGTCGAAGCGCTTGGCCAGTTTATAGGTGCGGAAAGCGACGCGCTCGCGCGGCAGCGGAATCCGCAGCGCCTGCACGAATTCGCCCGGCTGCAGGTCCTTCTGCTGGTAGCCGAGATAGAAGTCTTCCAGCGCCAGCTCGCGCTCGCCGTCCGGGCCGCGCAGCACCAGGCGGCTGCCGAGGGCGATCAGCCAGGGCATCGAGTCGCCGATCGGCGAACCGTTGGCGACGTTGCCGCCCAGGGTGCCGGCATTGCGGATCGGCAGGGAAGCGAAGCGCTGCCACAGCTCGGCAAGCGCGGGATAGCGCGCGCAGATCGCCGCATAGGCATCGTTCAGGGACACCCCGGCGCCGATCTCGAGCAGGCCGTCGTGCTCGCGCACGGATTTCAGTTCCTCGACGTGGCCGAGATAGATGATGTCGGTGAGCTCGCGCATCTGCTTGGTGACCCAGAGACCGACGTCGGTCGAACCGGCCAGCAGCACGGCTTGCGGATGGGCGGCGCGCGCGGCCACCAGTTCGTCGACGCTGCGCGGGGCGTGGAAGGTCTGGCCCTGTGCGCTGTAGACGGCGCCGGCTTCGCGTTGCAGGCCGCGCAGGGTGGCGGCCAGCGCCTCGCGGTCGAAGTCCACGCGCGGCAGTTCCGTCATGCGGCGGGCGGCGTCGATGATGGGACGGTAGCCGGTGCAGCGGCACAGGTTGCCGGACAGGGTGTCGTCGATCTCGCGGCGCGAGGGGCAGCCCTGCCCTTCGCTCTTCAGATACATCCCCCACAGCGACATCGCGAAGCCAGGCGTGCAGAAGCCGCACTGCGAGCCGTGACACTCGACCAGGGCCTGCTGCACCGGGTGCAGGTCGCCGCCGGCCTGCTGCAGGTCTTCGACGGTGAACAGGGCCTTGCCGTCCAGGGTCGGCGTGAACTGGATGCAGGAATTCACGGCCTTCATCTCGAGCCGGCCGTTCTCCAGCGAACCGATCACCACGGTGCAGGCACCGCAGTCGCCCTCCGCGCAGCCTTCCTTGGTGCCGGTGCAATGCAGGTCTTCCCGCAGATGCTGAAGGACGGTCTGCGTGGTGGGGGCGCCGCTCACTTCGTGGACGGCCCCGCGGTAGAAGAATCGGATCGGTGTGGACATTGTTGCCTCGGATTTAACCCAGCGTGCGAGATTAACATCGGCGGGGGCGCATGATATATCCGGCGGATGATTTTGAATATCATCAATATCGAATAGTTCAACCAAACCTCTTACCCCAGTATATTCCCGGTGCGGGCGCGGCGGCTGAACAAGACGAGGCGAAACGCCGGAACTTGCTATGCTTGAACCGTCTCGAGGAGGAAGCATGGCGCTACACATCGTTCATTTCATTGGTCCCATCAACGCCAACTCGGCCTGCACGGTGCGCAACCTGTGCCTGCAAGCCCTGCAGAGCGGCGCCAGCGAAATCGAACTCCACATGTCCACCGAGGGCGGCAACATGACGGCCGGCTTCGCCCTCTATTTCTTTCTCAAGTCCCTGCCGCTGCCCCTCACCACCTGGAATGTCGGCAGCGTCGAATCGGTGGGGGTCGCGATCTTCCTGGCCGGCCAGAAGCGCTACGCCTGCCCCGGCACCCGCTTCCTGATCCACCCGCTGCACTGGGGCTTCGGCAACCTGGTGGCGGCCGATCATGCCCGCATCTCGGAATGGCGCGACTGCCTGGATTTCGACGCCGAGCGCTATGCCTCGATCTTCGAAGAAGCGACGCGCGGCGCCCGCACGCCCCAGGACATCCGCGGCTTTTTGACGGGCAGTTCGCGTATCTACACGGCCGAACAGGCCGTCGAGGCGGGAATCGTCCACGATGCGCGCCAAGTCCGATTGCCGGAAGCGGGTACGACTTCGCATTGGTGGAACTGAACTTGCAGCCCCCACCCCCGTACCTTAGAATCGACCTCTCCCCGATTCTTCACGGTAAACCTTGGAATCCGTACCCCTTTGGGCGCTCGTCCTCGCCCTCGTTCTCCTGATTCTCTGCTCGGCCTTTTTCGCGATGGCGGAAACGGCCCTGATGGCAGCCAATAAATACCGCTTGCGCCACCTGGCCAAGCGCGGCCACCGCGGCGCCGTCACCACCCTGTGGCTGCTGGAGCGTACCGACAAGCTGCTGTCGCTGGTGCTGATCGCAAATACCCTGATCAATGCGATGGCCACCGCCCTGGTGACGGCGATCGCGATCCTGTTCTTCGGCCACGAGGAAAGCGTCATCACGATCGCCACCGCCAGCGTGGCCTTCCTGCTGATCGTGTTCGCCGAGATCGCACCAAAAGTGATCGGTGCCACCTATCCGGAACGCATCTCGCTGGGCACCAGCCTGGTGCTGCGGCCGCTGATGAAGCTGGCCAAGCCGGCGATCTGGTTCGTCAACCTGTTCGTCTCCGCCATCTTGCGTCCGCTGGGCATCCGCGGCGGCGCCGACGCCCACCAGCAGCGCCTGTCGCCGGAGGAATTGCGCACCGTCGTGCTGGAAGGCGGCAACTTCATGCCGCAAAAGCACAAGAGCATCCTGCTCAACCTGTTCGACCTGGAAAAGATCTCGGTCGAGGACATCATGACCCCGCGCAGCCAGATCGAAGCCCTGAACCTGGCATCACCGGTCGAGGACATCATGGCCGAGCTGACCACCTCCTACCACCGCAAGCTGCTGGTCTATGAAGGCGAGATCAACAAGGTGGTCGGCATCCTGGCGGTCCGCAAGGCGGTCCGGCTGCTCAACGAAGCGGACGAGCTGACGGTCGACCACATCCGGGGACTGCTGAGCGAGCCCTACTTCATCCCCCAGGACACGGACGTTTTTACCCAGCTTCAGTATTTCCAGGAAAACAAGGAAAGGCTGGGCATCATCGTCGACGAATACGGCGAAGTGCAGGGCCTGGTCACGCTCGAGGACATCATCGAGGAAATGATCGGCGACTTCACCACCTCGACCCCGAGCAATGCGCGCGCCGACGCCATGGCCTGGAACACGAAAGGCGAATGCCTGCTCGAAGGCAGCACGCCTCTGCGCGACATCAACAAGAAGCTGGGCCTGGAACTGCCGCTGGACGGGCCGAAGACGGTCAACGGCCTGCTGCTGGAACTGCTGCAGGAAATTCCCGAGTTTCCGATTGCGCTGAAGGTGGGCCAGTGCGTGATCGAAGTGGTGCAGGTGCAGAATCAGTCAATCAAGATCGTGAAACTGTTGCGGCCGGCTGCCGTCAAACGGTGGCTGGCGGCCTGAAAAGCCGCCACGTCGCCCCCGCGAAGGCGGGGGCCCAGGTTTGTATGCGTTTCCTTAGCTCAAGCAAACTTGGATTCCCGCCTCCGCGGGAAGTCGTTTCCGACAATGTCGGGAACGACGATGTGCTTTTGCCCACCCAGGAGCCGCAATGACCCCAGCCAACAGCTTATCACCTCAGCAATACCATTCCGTCTACGTGGTATGCACGCCTCTTTCCCAACGCCAATCTCTTTACAAATTTGATGCCTGCGGGCATGATCCCAAGCAGCCGCCGGGCATAACCGTCCAGCCCGGCCCCTTGTCGACACTCCGTCCCTGATCCTATGGCAGCAGTCCTCCCCAACACGACCGCAGGCACCGCATTGCCCGGGTTGGCGCGCGCCCTGGTCCAGGCGGGGCGATTGACGCTAGCGCAGGCGGACGGCCTCCAAAAGAAGGCCGCCGCCGACAAGACTGGTTTCATCGACACCTTGCTCGGCGCCGGAATCATCGATGCGCGGGGCCTGGCGGTATTCTGCGCCGAGACCTTCGGCTATCCCCTGCTCGACCTGTCCACCTTCAATGTGGACTCCCTCCCCACCAACGCCATCGATGCCCGCCTGATGCAGGGCCAGCGCGTGGTGGCGCTGTCCAAGCGTGGCAACAAGCTGTCGGTGGCGCTGTCCGATCCGACCAATTCCCAGGCCCTGGACCAGATCAAGTTCCAGAGCGAAGCCTCGGTCGAGCCGGTGATCGTCGCCCACGACACCCTGCTGGCCCTGCTGGCCGGCCTGTCGAAGAACGCCGAACAGAGCATCAGCGAGCTGGTCGGCGACGATGCCGAGATCGAATTCGCCGAGGACGAGCCGCACGCCGCGGCGGTCGAAGCCGCCGCCACCGAAGTCGAGGACGCGCCCATCGTGCGCTTCCTGAACAAGGTGCTGATGGACGCGATCACGCTGGGCGCTTCGGACATCCACTTCGAGCCCTACGAAAAGCAGTACCGGATCCGCCTACGCGTGGACGGCGTGCTGCGCGACCACCTGGCGCCGCCGCTGTCGATCCGCGACAAGCTGGTCTCGCGCATCAAGGTGCTGGCCAAGCTCGACATCTCCGAAAAGCGCGTGCCGCAGGACGGCCGCATGCGCCTGGTGCTGTCGCCGACCAAGTCGATCGACTTCCGTGTCAGCACCCTGCCGACCCTGTTCGGCGAAAAGACGGTCATGCGTATCCTCGACGCCACCCAGGCGCAGATGGGCATCGACTCGCTGGGCTACGACCCGGACCAGAAGGCGCTGCTGATCGACGCCATCACCCGCCCCTACGGCATGGTGCTGGTGACGGGGCCGACCGGCTCCGGCAAGACGGTGTCCTTATATAGCTGCCTGAACCTGCTGAACAAGCCGGGCATCAATATCTCGACGGCCGAAGACCCGGCCGAGATCAACCTGCCCGGCGTGAACCAGGTCAACGTCAACGAAAAGGCCGGACTCACCTTTCCGGTCGCCCTGAAAGCCTTCCTGCGCCAGGATCCGGACATCATCATGGTCGGCGAGATCCGCGACCTCGAAACCGCCGACATCGCCATCAAGGCCGCCCAGACCGGCCACATGGTGTTCTCGACCCTGCACACGAACGACGCGCCGTCCACGCTGACGCGCCTCATGAACATGGGCGTGGCGCCCTTCAACATCGCTTCTTCGGTGATCATGATCACGGCCCAGCGCCTGGCGCGCCGCCTGTGCACCTGCAAGCAGCCCCTCGACATCGAGCGCGACGTGCTGAAGGCGGCGGGCTTCCGCGACAGCGACCTGGACGGCGAATGGAAGCCCTACGGCCCGGTCGGCTGCGAACGCTGCCTGGGTTCCGGCTACAAGGGCCGGGTCGGCATCTACCAGATCATGCCGATCAGCCCAAGCATCGAGGCCCTGATCCTGGCCAACGGCAACTCGATGGAGATTGCCGCCCAGGCCGAAAGCGAAGGCGTGAACTCGCTGCGCCGCTCCGGCCTGATGAAGGTGAAACAGGGGCTGACCAGCCTCGAAGAAGTGCTCGGCTGCACCAACGAGTAGTAAACCAATACGGGAAAACACATGGCAACTTCGGCCCAAGTCCGCAGCGCTGGCGGCGCCCAGATCAAGGAGCACGTCTACGCCTGGGAAGGCAAGGACAAGACCGGCAAGACCGTGCGCGGCGAGATGCGCGCCGGCGGCGAAACCATCGTCAACGTGACCCTGCGCCGCCAGGGCATCATGGTCACCAAGGTCAAGAAGAAAGCCTACCGCAGCGGCAAGAAGATCGTCGACAAGGACCTGACCCTGTTCACGCGCCAGCTCGCCACCATGATGAAGGCCGGCGTGCCGCTGCTGCAATCCTTCGACATCGTCGGCAAGGGCCACTCGAATCCGTCGATGTCCAAGCTGATCATGGACCTGCGCGCCGACATCGAGACCGGCACCAGCCTGAACAACGCCTTCCGCAAATACCCGCTCTATTTCGACCCGCTGTTCTGCAACCTGGTGGGCGCCGGCGAACAGGCCGGCATCCTCGAAGACTTATTGACGCGCCTGGCGATCTACAAGGAAAAGACCCTGGCCCTGAAGGGCAAGATCAAGTCGGCCCTGATGTACCCGATCTCGATCCTGGCGATCGCCTTCATCGTCACCGCCGTGATCATGATCTGGGTGGTGCCTGCCTTCAAGGAAGTATTCACCACCTTCGGCGCCGACCTCCCGACCCCGACCCTGGTGGTGATGGCGATGTCCGACTTCGTGGTGAAGTGGTGGTACATCATCTTCGGTTCGCTGTTCGGCGCCATCTACTTCTTCTTCCAGTCCTGGCGCCGCTCGCTGAAGATGCAGCAGGCCATGGACCGCCTGATGCTGCGCCTGCCGGTCTTCGGCGACGTGATCCGCAAGGCGACCATCGCCCGCTGGACCCGCACCCTGGCCACCATGTTCGCGGCCGGCGTGCCGCTGGTCGAAGCCCTCGACTCCGTCGGCGGCGCCTCCGGCAACGCGGTCTACCTGGACGCGACGAGAAAGATCCAGACCGAAGTCAGCACCGGCACCAGCCTGACGGCGGCCATGCAGAACGCCAACGTGTTCCCGAACATGGTCACCCAGATGGTCGCCATCGGCGAAGAATCCGGCGCCCTCGACGGCATGCTGGGCAAGGTTGCGGATTTCTATGAAGAGGAAGTCGACGAGGCGGTGAGCGCGCTGTCTTCGCTGATGGAGCCGATGATCATGGTGATCCTGGGCGTGCTGATCGGCGGCCTGGTGGTGGCGATGTATCTGCCTATCTTCAAGCTGGGGTCGGTGGTTTAAAACTTTGACATTATAGGTTCTCAGAATACTTCGCAGTGAATTCGCAGTGATCTCATGGTGTTCGCAGTAGTTTGCTCGGGTTTGGCAAACTACTGCACAAGCGAGATGCCAAGACCTATCGAAAGTGTCCGTCGCGGTGGGGGAATGCCAGGATACGGCCAGGAGCATGACAGGCGTAAAACCACGGCAGCTGGGTTCGGCCATCATCTCGTGAAACCAATCGACGTTACCAAAATCGACGTTACCAAAATCGACGTTACCAAACTAGTAGATTTGCTCGACCAACATCGACCATGAAGGGGTGCCAAGGCGAGAGCGAGCCTCGGTGTATATAAGAAATTGCACTCAGTTTTTTTGCTCGTTATCCCGTACGAAATGCTGATGCATTTCCGTCGTCAGCTTTTCGATGCGTTCCGCCATGGCTTTGGTGATTTCCGTCAGCTCTGTATTCTGACGGAGCAGCTCAAGCATCTGCTCGGATTGCTTGGTTGACGCAGTGGCGATTGCTTCGCGGTGCTTGGCATCCGCGTCGGAATGGGCCTTGTCCCGCGCTGCCTGGCGAGTTTGGGCAAGCAAGATAAGCGGCGCCGCATAAGCCGCCTGGAGGCTGAACGCCAAATTCAAAAGAATGAAAGGGTAAAGGTCAAAATGCGTGAAGCCCAGCACGTTTGCTGCGATCCAGACGGCGACGATTAAGGTTTGCCCACCGAGAAAAACCGGCGTTCCGAAGAAACGGGCGAAGGCTTCCGCTCGCAGTCCAAACAAGTCACTGCCAAACGTCTTGAACAAATGTTCGTGCTGACGATGGAAGCGCAAGTGATCGACATCAGGCTCACCTTCCGAAGATAAAGTGTGGACTTGAGACGAGTTCATGACATCCCCTTAAGAAGGCCCGACACGCTCACTATAACTCACATCAAGTTCAAGTCTTGGTGACCTTGCCCTGCTTTTCCCGGACACAGCCTGATGCTTAGTTAGCGTCAGTTTCCAGGGCCTGACGTCGTCGCTTTTTCCTAAACATGCGCGGCGATTTGTACCCTAGGGCCGAATGCGGATGCACCTCGTTGAAGTGCCTGTCATGAAAAAAGCCGGTATGCCGAGATTTAACGGCCTGGCAACCAGGTCGACAGTTTCTTTGATTGAGACCATGAGTTTCTGGCGTCCTAAAACCTGGAGCTTGGACTCGGGCGGCACTTCAGGCATCCGCCTGAATCAAGGCCCTTACAGCGTCGACGCGCGAACCTCGTGTTTGAACCTCGCCGACAGCACGCGCTGGACTTTGTCGATGTCGACCGGCTTGGTAAGGTGGAGGTCGAAACCCGCCTCGAGGCTGCGCGCCTGATCGGCCTCGCTGCCCCAGCCGGTGAGCGCCACCAGCACCCGAGCCTGCGCGCCCGGCAAGGCCCGTAACAGGAATGCAGTCTCGTAGCCATTCATGCCCGGCATCCCGATGTCGAGGAACACCACCGCAGGGTCATGCCGCTTCACCATTTCTACCGCTGTCTGCCCGTCGTGCGCGAGGAATACCTCGTGGCCGCTCATGTCCAGCACCATGGCCATGGTCTCGGCCGCGTCGCGGTTATCGTCGACGACCAGCACCCTGTGCCGCTCGATGGCGCCCTGACTCGAAGGCGGTGCGGCCTCGGCCGGCTCCGGCATGTCGGCACGCGGCAGCCAGATGCGGAACAGGCTTCCTGCGCCCGGGCCGGCGCTCTGGGCGGCGACGCGGCCACCGTGCATCTCGACCAAGCCCTTGACGACGCTCAGGCCGATGCCCAGCCCGCCCTGTGCATGGTCCAGGTGCTGCTGCACCTGCGCGAACCGGTCGAACACGTGCTCGATCATATCGGGCGGGATGCCGATGCCCGTGTCGGCCACTTCGATGAGCAGCATGCCGGGCTGAGGGGACTCGCCACCGCGCAGCGCCACGCGGCCTCCACGTGGCGTGTACTTCGCCGCGTTGTTAAGCAGGTTGCCCACCACCTGCACTAGCCGGGTCGGGTCACCCGTGACCCATAGCCCCCGATCCACACCTTGCCAAATGACCTCATGGCCCTGCGCATCGAGCAGAGCCTGCACGCCCTCCAGCGCTTGTTCGAGCACGGATTGCAGCGAAAGCGGTTCCTGCCTCAGCAGGATTTTGCCCTGCCGGATGCGGGCAATGTCGAGCAGGTCGTCGACCAAGTGCACCATGTGATCGAGCTGGCGTTGCATGATGCCCAGCACCTGATCCGCCTGGCTCGGCAGCTCGCCTTTGATGTTCTGCAGCAATTGCAGCCCGGTGCGCAAAGGTGCGAGCGGATTGCGCAACTCGTGCGCGAGCGTGGCAAGAAAGTCGTCCTTCTGGCGATCGGCAAGCTTAAGCGCCTCGCGCGTGCGTACATAGTCGGTAATGTCGACACAAGCGCCGGTCATTGTCTTCGCGCGGCCCGTCGGGTCCAGGAAGGTCCGGCCACGATCATACAGCCAGTGCACCGAACCATCCGGGTACACCACCCGGAACTCCATCTCGAAATCGTCACCGTCATCGCGGCAGCGTTCGCAGCGGCGGATAACCTCGGCGCGGTCGTCCTGATGAACCAGCGCGATGAATTGGTCGAGGCTACGCACCGCCTCCCCGGGGCGCAGTCCGAACAGGCGGTCAAGCGCGCCATCCCAGGTGAGCCGGTTGTCCTGGATGTCCCAGTGGAAGGTGCCGGTGCGGCTGGCTTCCAGGGCCATCTCCATCGCCAGTTCGGTGGTCTTGCGGCTGGTGATGTCCATAGCCGTGCCGTTAGCGCGCACACAGCGGCCGGCGTCGTCGAATAGTCCGCGTCCCTTGGCCGCAATCCAGCGAACCCGGCCGTCGTCGCGTCCCACCGTGCGGTACTCGACGTTGTAAAGCTCGCGCCGCTGCGGATCGCACGCCGCCGCGAATGCGCGGGCCACTGTCGCCCGATCGTCCGGATGCAGGCCCGCGAAGAAGTCGTCCAGCGAAAGCGCTTCATCGGTCGTGATGCCGAACATGGTTCGCAGCCCTGGTTGCCAGATCAGGCTGCCCTCGGGCACGTTCACGTCCCAGAACGCGATCTCGGAAGCGTCCGTGGCCAGGCGCAGGCGTTCTTCGCTCTCGGCCAGGGCCTGCTGCGCCGCGCTCGCGGCACGTGCGTTGTCCGCGAGCATCACTGTCGAGGTGGTTTCGATCGCTGCGCAGAAGATGCCCGCGACCTGCCCGTCGTCATCCAGCAAGGGCGTGTAGGTGAAGCTGAAATAGTGTGGTCCGGGCGTCTTGCGGCTGGCCAAGCGGAACAGCTTGTTCTCGAATGACAGCGACTCGCCGCGCATGACGGCCTCGTTCAACGGCCCTAGTTCGTCCCAGATCTCGCCCCAGACATCGGCCATCGAATGGCCGAGCGCATCGGGATGTTTGTCGCCAAGGATCGGGATGTAGTCGTCGTTATAGAGCGAGATGCAGCGTGGCCCCCAGCCGATGTACATAGGCTGCTGCGCGCGCAGGATCAGGCTCACGGCCGTCTTCAGGGACAGAGGCCAAGATCCCGGTGCGCCAAGCGGCGTCGTCGACCAGTCGTGGCAACGGATCAGTGCGCCCATAGCGCCACCACCGCGCAAGTGCGGCTGGTCTGGGTGGTCGATCATTGGTATGGCTCAATATATCAGCGGCGCAGAAGCGATTCGCACAGCTTGCTTGGGTTAAGTCTACATTTTTAGAGGCGAAGGATAAGACTCTACCCGGTCGCTCGCTGCCTGCGGGACAGTGTCTTCCCGAATAGTTGCTCAGTTCCAGTGGCTAGCCAACTAAAGAATTGTAAGTTAGGCAGCCCATGCATCTCAAGACTGCACCGGCTACAGGGATATTGTACTTATTGACAAAAAAGTGTGGAAGAAATCACGCCGGCCGCTCCCATGGAAACTCGGCTGGCAAACCTGCTTGCCTTGCCCAGCCGTTGCACGCAAGACCATACTTTTTCAGTCTACTGACAAAGTGCGATGATGTCTATCGGGTAATATGCTTGAACCACTTAAGAGGTGTGAAGCTGCTGCCAATGTACCCATTTTGGAAAGCTTGCTCATCTATCCGGTACGGCTCATCAAGTGGGAATAGAGCACCGTCACCAAGGGTGCTCCAAGTGCCAGCACAAACACCCCGAGCACCTTATCCCCCCGCTCCAGCCCGAACGCGGCAACCAGCATCCCCAGCCCGCTCGCCACGAAAATCCAGCGCCCGGCCTTGCGCGATTTGTCGAGCGCCCCAATCGCGATATAGAGCATGCCCAGCGCAAGGGCAATATAGTTGCTGGTATCGACCTCACGTCCCAGCGCATGAATCGCAATGACCGCCTGGATCGCAAGCTGGACGAAAAGCAGGCGCGAAAACACGGTACGCCGGACCCGCGCCGGCGGAACGGAATCTCCCGACGATGAAAAGCCCTGCGGCGACACGGACATCAAGAACCACACCACACAGGCGACGATCGGAATAATCAAGAGGCCGGCCCACTCCCCGACCCAGGCATCCGGCCTGCCATCCGAACCCCAATGAATCACGACCTGCCCGCCGGCAGGCAATTCGTGAATCGCCCAGAGTGCAATGCCGAACATGGCGGCAATGAGAATCGCATTCAGGGCAGCGGCGAAAAGCTTGTTCAATTTTTCCCTTGCAATCAGTTAGCGCCTCCAGAATACCAGTTCCTACCCCGCACGCATTAGAAGCTGAGACTGGATTTCAAACCGATCACGAAGGCATTGCTGTTGCGCGTCGTGCCGCCCGGATGCACGATGTACTGAAGATTGGGACGCAAAACCACCGAGGGCAGCGGCAACCAGGAGTAATACAGCTCGCCCACGTATTCGTAGCCACCGCCCGCGACGGTGTCCCGGCCGGTGCGGGCATTGTTCTGGCGCGTGAAATCGGCGAAGCGCCCATTGTTGTGGGTGGCACCCACGGCGAAGCCGATCGAGTCCTGGGCGCGGCTTTCGAACGGGCCCTTGTACTGCACGCCCAGCGTGAGCTGGTGGTCCAACTGGGCCGTGTCGTGGTCGGCCTGCGTGAAATTCAGGAACAGCGTCGCGCCGCTACCCTTGGCCGTTCCGGTCACCTTCTGCTGCAGGCTCAGGTAGGCACCGTACTGGCCGTTGCGCTCGAGGGGTTCCAGTCCCGTCAGGCCGCGCGGGTTGTGGTTGCGGTCGAAGAACAGGTCCTTGCCGTCCGAAGTGTTGTACCAGGCGCCCAGCTTGTAGGAACCGGGCAGGCCCTGCCAGTTCGGCTGCCAGCCGAGCTCCAGCGGGATCAGGGCGCCGGTGGTGCCGCTCGGGTTGTTCGGCTTCCAGCCGTTGTGGCGCGCGTACTCGTCGTCCACGTACTTCGGATTGACCTGGTAGACGCCCAGCTGCACGTAGCTGTCCGCGGACGGGTGGTATTTGATGCGCGTGGCCCATTGGCTGGTCGGCCAGTTGACCCAGTAGTTGCCGACCAGGTTGCCCGGCTGGGCGCTGCAGAAAGTCAGGTTCTGGAAGTCGCAGGAAAAGCTGAAGAAATCCTCGCTGAGGGTCATGCGCCCGAACTTGAGTTCCAGGCGGTCGTCGAGCAGCTTCTGGTTCAGCCACAACTGCGTCAGATGCCAGGTCTGGCCGCGTCCATAGACTTCCTGGATCAGCAAGTTGTTGCCGATGTGTGCGTCCGCGCCGAGATTGCGGCCATTACGGTCGGTCATGGTGAACTGGAAGCTGCCGCCGCGCCAGCCCCAGCGCTTGTCGAGGTCGACGGTGGTGCCGAATTCCCACTGGTCGGTGTCGCGCGTCAGGTGTTCGGTGCCGCCGCTGAAGTTGTGGGCCAGCTGGTTGCCGTAGCCGAGATTGAACACCACGCCGCGGTCGGCCAGCTGCTTGCGCAGGCCGCCCCAGTCGCCGGTCAGGGTGGGGCTGGTCGTGAGGTCGCCGGCATGGGCCATGGCCTGGCCCAGCAAGGCCGCCGCGGCAAGGACGCCGGGCCGGACCAGGGAGCGCCGGGAACGGAAAAGCCTGTCGAGCGTCGCCATGTGATTCCCCCTGCATTGACACCTTGGAGTCGTATCGAGGCGATGGAGTTCGCCTAGGGCAGCGCATAGGCGATCACATAATCGCCCAGTCTGGTGCCGAAGGATCCGTGGCCACCCGCGGCGATCACGACGTACTGTTTGCCGTTGGCGGAATAAGTCATCGGCGTGGCCTGGGCGCCTGCCGGCAGGCGGGCCTGCCAGAGCTGCCTGCCGGTGTTCACGTCGAAGGCGCGCAGATAGTTGTCCGCGGTCGCGCCGATGAAGGCGAGGCCGCCGGCCGTCACGATCGGGCCGCCCAGCATCGGCATGCCCATCTTGAAGGGCAGCGGCACCGGCGAGCTGTCGCGCACCGTACCGATGCGCTTCTTCCACACGATCCTGTTGGTCTTCAGGTCGATCGCGGAGATATACCCCCAGGCCGGCTGCTTGCACGGCAGGCCGATCGGCGAGAGGAAAGGATTCAGGGTCACGCCGTAGGGCACGCCGTATTGCGTCTGCAGGCCCTGTTCCGAGCCGCCGCCCTTCACGCCGGGTACCGGTTCCACCGGATTGTTCGGGCCGCGCGGCACCAGGCGCGAGACGAAAGGCAGCGCCATCGGATTGGCGATGGCGATCTGGCGATCGGTGTCGACGGCGATGCCGCCCCATTCGAACATGCCGAGGTTGCCGGGGAAGACGAGCGTGCCCTGCAACGAGGGCGGCGTGAAGGTGCCTTCGTAGCGCAGCCGGTGGAAGATCACGCGGCACACGAGCTGGTCGTACACGGTCGCGCCCCACATGTCGGCATCGGTGAGCAGCTTCGACGGGCGGAAAGTGAGTTCGGAGAAGGGCTGGGTCGACGAGACACGGTCGCCGGGCGCCGCGCCCTGCGGCACCGGCCTTTCGGGCGCGGGCACGACCAGCGCGCCGCTGCGGCGGTCGAGCACGAACAGGTTGCCCGTCTTCGTTGGCGCGTACACGACCGGAATGGTCTTGCCGTCCTTGCCGGTGATGTCGGCCAGCGTCGGCTGCGACGGCAGGTCCATGTCCCACAAGTCGTGGTGCACGGTCTGGTAGAACCAGGCCAGCTTGCCCGTCGACGCATGCAGCGCCAGCAGGCCGGACGCATGGCGCTCCTGGTCGGGCGTGCGCTTGCCGCCCCAGATATCCGGTGTCGATACGCCCATCGGCAGGTAGACGATGTCGAGTTGCGGGTCGTAGGCGGCGGGCGCCCACGAGTTCGGCGAATTCCATACGTAGTGCTCGCCGGGGCCCGGAATCCTGTTCGGATCGGGCGCACCGGGATCGAAGGCCCACAGCAGCTCGCCGGTCCTGACGTCGAAGCCGCGGATCACGCCGGACGGTTCGCGCGTGGAGTAGTTGTCCTCGACCGCCCCCGCCACCACGATCACCTTGCCCGTGACGACCGGCGGCGAAGTCGGCTCGTACATGTTCCTGGCCTGGTTCGTCACCGGCATGCCGTGCTGGAGGTCGAGGTCGCCCTTGTCGGCGAAGTCGGCGCAGCGCTCGCCGGTGAGCGCGTCGAGGGCGTAGAGGTGGCCGTCATTCACCGGCAGGAAGATGCGGCGCGTGCAGGCCGGGGCCGGGCCGCTAGCTGTGCTGGCAGCCAAAGCGGCGCCCTGCGCCAGGTCGACATGGGACACGCCGCGGCAGGTCACGTGCTGGAAGCTCGGGTCGGTCCGCAGACCCGGATCGAACTTCCACTTCAGCGCGCCGGTCTTCGCATCGAGGGCGAACAGTTTCTGGTGCGGCGAGCACAGATACAGCAGGTCGCCGATCTTGACCGGCGTGACTTCGTCGGTGATCTCGACGGGATCGTTCGGCCCCTTCATGTCGCCGGTGCGGAAGGTCCAGGCGACCTGCAGGTTCCTGACGTTGTCCGGCGTGATCTGCCGCAGCGGCGAGTAGCGCGTGCCCGCCTGCGTGCGGCCATAGGCGGGCCAGTCGGCCGGATCGCCGGCGCCGGCATTCACGTTGGCGTTCGCCGCTTGCGCTCCGGCGGCAGCGGCGAAGCGGCCGTCGACGGTCTGCGGATCGTTGAAGGCTGCGTAGACCAGCACGCCCGCCCAGATCACCAGCGCCGCAAGCAGCGAGCCGCTGTCGAACCTGGGCGGCGCCACCGGACGCAGGCTCACCAGCAGCAGCCAGACGCCGAAGACGACCAGCACGCCCGAGCGCGGCGCGAGCGCCCAGAAATCGGACCCCGATTCCCACAGCGACCAGGCCGCCGTGCCGACCAGCACCAGGGCATAGAGCGCGAGCGCGCCGGGGCGGCGGCGGAACAGCAGCCATGCCACGCCGAGCAGCACGATGCCGGTGATGAGGTAATACGCCGATCCGCCCAGCGACAGCAGCCAAGCGCCGCCGATCAGCAGATACAGCCCTGTCAGCACGGTGAACAGGAGGCTGACGAAGCCGGTGGATCCCAGCGGCCTTGCTTGTTCTGTGGACATGATGATCTACCGCTTGCACCGATGTAGACAGGGTCAGATTACACGTCACCGGAGAATCGGAGCGCACCACACCATTCCGGCAAAACGAAAGCCAAAAATCCATCTCAGCTATAAACGAAACATATATTTGGTTTTTTATCTGATCATCGGCATGAAACTTATGTTTTTGTTGACGATACTTTCTTTTATTCGTAAATTACCCAGGCAATCGTAATAAAAAAGAAAGAAATTTAATTAATATCTTTCGCTTTATGACAATCACATAAGGAGATGCAATGGAACGCAGGATCAAGTATTTGAATGCTGCCGCCTTCGCCGCCGCCGCCGCCGTGGCCCTGGCGCCTCTGCCGGCGGCGGCCACCGACGCCGTGGTCGCCCTCGCCGGCAACGCCTTCGTCACCAGCGCGGCGCCGAACGCCGCCGAAGTCATTACCAGCAATGGACTCGGCAACTGGACCAGCGCCGGCACCGTCACCAGCACGTACTTCCGCGTGGCCGCATCCCCCAACTGTTCGCGCAGCTGTCCGGCGGCGGTGACGGTGTCGCTCAATGCGCGCCTGGCCGGCAGCACGCGCAGCACCGTCCGCGTCAGCATCAACGGCACGCCCTTCGACGTCACCTTGACGGGCAACGTCACCAAAAATTACCCGGTCGGCACCGTGATCGTCCCCGCTGGTTACGTGAAGGTGGACCTGCAGGGCGTGAGCAAGGATGGCGGCTATTTCGGCGACGTGTCCTCGATCGGCGTGTCGACCGAGGCGACGCTGAACTACGCGAACGATCCGGCCAACTACTACTGGTCGCGGCGCGGTCCTTCGGTGCACCTCGGCTTCACGGTCCCGGCGCAGACCGAGTACTTCTACAACGAGGTCACGGTCCCGCAGGGGCAGGACAAGATCGGCTCCTACTTCATGGCCAACGGCTTCACCGGCGGCTACTTCGGCATGCAGGTGAAGTCGCCGAGCGAGCGCTGGATGCTGTTCTCGGTCTGGGATGCCGACAACGGCGCCAGGACCACTCTTGTCGGCAAGGGCGCCGGCGTGGTCGACAACGGCTTCGGCGGCGAAGGCACCGGCGGCCAGTCCTACCTGCGCTTCAACTGGATCGCCGGGAATACCTATCGCTTCATCACCCGCGCCCGGCCCGACGGCGCCGGCGGCACCGATTACTCGGCCTGGTTCTTCGCTCCGGAAACCGGCGCCTGGAAGTACATCGCCACCTGGAAGCGGCCGGGAACCTCCAGCTACCTGACCGGCGTCTACTCCTTCCTCGAGAACTTCATCGACACCAACGGCTATATGGAGCGCTCGGCCGACTACGGCAACCAGTGGGCGCGCTCGAACACCGGCAGCTGGACCGAAATCACCACCGCCCGCTTCACCGGCGACGCCACCGCGGCCAACGCCCAGCGCATGGACTATGCCGGCGGCCGGCGCGGCAGCAGCTTCTACCTGCGCAACGGCGGCTTCTTCAGCAACTACGTGCCGATCAACCAGAACTTCACCCGCCCGGCCACCGGCACCCCGCCCGCCGTCGACCTCAACGCCCTGCCGCTGCAGTGAGCGCAAACCATCAGGAGTCCATCATGTTCAAACGATCGCCGCGTACAGTTCTCCTTGCCGCCCTTCTCGCCTCCCTTGGTTTTGCCGGCACCGCCCAGGCCAACATCATCGAAGGCTTCGACGACATCGCCAGCCTGGCCGCCAGGGGCTTCATCCTGCGCAATGCCAGCGCACCAGTCGGCAGCAACGGCTTCTTCCAGGGGAACAGCCGCGTCTTCGGCGCCCAGGACGGTGCACCCGGCGCCTACCTCGGCGCCAACTACCAGAGCGCGGCCGCCGGCGGCGGCATCGACGACTGGCTGATCAGCCCGGAGTTCTCGACCAGCGCCGGCGGCACCATCTCCTTCTATGTGCGGGCGGCGGCGGACCAGGGCTACTCCGACCTGTTCCAGTACGGCCTGAGCACCGGCGGTACCGGCGCCGCCGATTTCGTCCTCGGCAGCCTGGACGCCGCGCCGACCGGCGACTGGACCCGCGTCAGCCTGGACTTCGCCGGCACCGGCACGCCGGGCAGCGTCGGCCGCTTCGCGATCCGCTACACCGGTCCGGCGGACAGCGCCAACTACATCGGCATCGACACGCTCTCGCTGCCGCTGCCGGAACCGGCCAGCCTGGCGCTGCTGGGACTCGGACTGGCCGGCCTCGGCGCCAGCCGCCGCGGGATCAGGCGCGCGGCCCGCTGACGGCAGCGTCGTCGATGAAACGGCTGGGCGCGACGCCCAGCGCCCGCCGGAACATCGCCGAGAACGCGCTCTGGCTTTCATAGCCCATGCGCGCGGCGACTTCGCCCAGCGGCAGGCCGCGGACCATCAGTTCGATCGAGCGTTCCAGCCGCAGTTGCTGGCGCCAGGTGCCGAAGCCGAAGTTCATCTCTTCGCGGAACAGGCGCGCCAGCGTGCGGGCGCTGGCGCCCACCTGTCCGGCCCAGTCTTCCAGGGTCCGGTGCGAGGCCGGATCGGCGGCCAGCGCCTGGCATAAGGCCTGCAGGCGACGGTCACGCGGCATGCGCAGGCCGAGCGACAATGCCGGCGCCCTTCCCACTTCCACCAGCAGCAGCTCTGTCAGCAGGTGCCGCCGCCCGTCATTGACAGGATCCGCCGCCAGCAAGGCTTCGAACAACGCCCGCGTGAGCGCCGAAATCTCGATCACCGCGCAGGCGTCGATGGCGCGCGGCGCCGCCTCCGGCGCCACGTAGATGGTGCGCAGCTCGACCTCGCCCAGCATGGTCACCTCGTGCTCGACGTCCGGTGGAATCCACACCGCGCGCAGCGGCGGCACGATCCACATCATCTCTTGCGCTTCCACCTGGATGCTGCCCCGGAAGGGATAGGCGATCTGCGCCCAGGCGTGGCGGTGCTTCGGCACCCGCAGGCCGGGCGCGGGGCGGCGCAGGTTGACCGTCACCGGCTCCGCAATGGAGGGGACGCGGCGCGGGTCGGGGTCGAAATCGAGGGTTGTCAGCATTGCGACAATTCTTGTCCGCCTGTCGAAATCCTGTCAAGGCGCCGCTGCCTAGAATGGCGGCTGCTTGTTCCAACAGGAGACCATTCGATGAGCACCCACACTACCCTCCGCCGCATCACCGTGCCGCAGATCCGCGCCATGAAGGGACCTGGACGCATCGTCTCCCTGACCGCCTACACGAGTTTGATGGCGAAGCTGATGGATGATTATGTCGACCTGATCGTGGTCGGCGACTCGACCGGCATGGTGGCCTACGGGATGGAGTCGACCCTGCAGGTCGGCCTCGACATGATGATAGCCCACGGCAAGGCGGTGGTACGCGGCGCCGCGCGCGCCTGCGTGGTGGTCGACATGCCCTTCGCCACCTATCAGGAATCGCCGCGGCAGGCCTACCGGAACGCAGCCCGGGTGCTGGCCGACACCGGCGCCCAGGCGGTCAAGATGGAGGGCGGCGAAGAGCTTCTCGAGACCGTGGATTTCCTGGTACGGCGCGGGATTCCGGTGATGCCGCACATCGGCCTGCTGCCCCAGCACGTGCAGGCGATGGGCGGCTTTCGCTACCAGGCCCGCACGCCGGAAGAGATCGACGCGCTGGTGCGGCTGGCGCGCGGCCTGGAGCGGCAAGGCGCCTTCTGCCTGCTGATCGAAGGCACCAGCGAGGCGGCGGCGCGCGCCGTCACCGGGGCGGTGGCGATCCCGACCCTCGGCATCGGCGCCTCACCCAGCTGCGACGGCCAGGTACTGGTCACCGAAGACATGCTCGGCCTGTTCTCCGACTACCGGCCGCGCTTCGTCAAGCAGTATGCCGCGCTGGCCGACAATATGCGGGAGGCCTTCGGAAAGTACCGCGACGAAGTCCGCGACGGTACTTTCCCCAGCCTCGATCACTGCTTCGCGGCGGCCGGCGCCCCGGCTCAGAAGAACTTGTAAGCGGCCGACACCGAGAACTGGCGGCCGAACAGGTTCTGGCTGTGGTTATAGCCTTCCCAGCCGTTCGGATCGTAGTACGGGCGCTTGTCCAGCAGGTTCTTGACGTTCAGCCCCACCTCCAGGTTCTTCACCGGCTTCCAGTTGAAGCCCAGGTTGACCGTGGTGTACGACGGCGCGCCGTCGCAGGAACTCTCCGGCAGCGACACCCCGGCCGCGGTGCAGTTCTCCGGCGCGTTGTCGTTGTCGTAGGGACCGTAGGCCCACTTGGTGCGGCCGGTGAAGTTGACGAACAGGCTGGTCACGAAGTTGCGGTAGCTCCAGTCGGCGTTGACGGTCGCACGCAGGCGCGGCGAATCGTAGTAGCCGACGTAGTTGCCCGAGAAGCCGCTGCCGTCGTCGTAGTTATAGGTCTCGCGGCGGCGGATGGTCGCCGCCACGCCCGTGTTCAGCTTGCCCCAGGCGCCCAGCGAGAAGCGGGTGCGCGCATCGATGTCGAAGCCGTCCACCAGCGTGCGGCCGCGGTTCAGGTAGGAGTTGATCAGGCCGCCCAGGTTGCCCACCGAGTAGCCCGGCACGCCGCCGGCGCAGGCCGCCGCATTCGCCGCGTTGGCGCACATGCCGCGTACCGCCGCCATGTTGGCGCGGTCGGCGTCGGTGAGATCGTTGCGGATCGCCTGGCTGGTGCCTTGCAGTGCCGGGCCGTACTGGTCGACCAGGTCGGTGAACAGCTGGTTGAAGTCCTGGCGCACGATCTCGTTGCGGCGGTTGACGATCCAGTAGTCGATCGAGATGCTGACGTCGCGGGCCGGCTGCAGCACCACGCCCAAGGTACCGATCTTGGCCTTCTCCGGCTGCAGGTTCGGGTTCGGCGGGGTCAGGCCGCCCACCGTGGTCGAGCAGTTCGAGTTCAGCAGGGTCTTGCCGAGATCGACGTCGGTCGGCGTCACCGATTTCATCAGCAGGCGCGCCATCGCATTGGTCTCGTCGCAGCGCACGGTGTCGCGGATGCCGCCGACCTGGGCGAACACGCCGCCCTCGCCCGATTCCGCCAGGTTGGGCGCGCGGAAGCCTTCCGAATAGGTGCCGCGCACCAGCAACTCGGGACGGGCGCGCCACTGCACGCCGATCTTCGGCGCCAGGTTGGCGGCAAAGTGCGGGTACTTGTCCAGGCGCGCCGCCGCGTTCAGTTCCAGCTTGTCGGTCAGCGGCACCACCACTTCGCCGAACACGGCGCCGATGGTGCGCTTGCCGTCGAACCAGGAACCGCCCTGCTGGGTGATCAGGCCGTTGGCGGCATCCGGATTGCCCGGGGTCTCGAAGCTCTCGCGCATCAGGCTGGTGCCGACGGCGGCGCGCACCTCGCGCTCGCCGATCTTCGCGATCGTGCCCTCGATCTTGGCGTCCCAGGTCATCAAACGGGTCCAGGACTGGATGTCGAAGGTCGGGAAGGCTTCGCGCAGCAGGGCCGCATTGGCTTCGCTGATCTCGCCGAACTTGTAGGCCGGATTGTCGGCGATGTAGGGACGCTTGGTGACCGGATCGATGGTGGTCGGGCCGAAGGCCTTCTCGAAGCCCTTGGTGTTGATGTTGGTGGTCTGGTACAGGGTCGAGTGGCTGCCGGCGACCGCCAGCGCGGTCTCGAAGTCCCAGTCGCCGAACACGGTGCCGCGCAGGCCGGCCAGCGCGCGGTAGCTGTCGTCGATATTCGTCTGGCCGAAGTGGCCGGGCGCATCCTGCAGGATGTAGTTCAGGCCGGCGGCGCCGCCCATCTTGGCGGCCATGTCCGGATCCAGCCTGCCCTTCAGGTAGACGTTGTTCGGTCCCAGGTAGGGATTGACGAAGGTGTTCAGCGTGGTGCCGGTATTGCGCGCGAACCAGTTGCTGGTGCTGCCGCTGTTGAAGGTGCGCGGGCCGTTCTCGCCGCGCATGCGGATATGGGTGTAGGCGCCTTCGGCGAAGCCTTCGAGGCTGTCGCTGATGCGCAGGCGGCCGGCCAGGTAGCCTGTGGCGCGCTTGGACGACGGGCCGGTGTCCAGCGCATACGGCAGGTTGTTCCAGATGCAGCGGGTGCCCGATGCTTCGACGATCGAGGACGGGCAGCCGTTCACCGCGCGTTGGGTGCGGGCATTGTTCTTCAAAGGGTCGAACACGAAGAAGGTACCGGGGTTCATCGTGCCCGGCTCGCTGCCGGTACCGATGCGGAAGTTCGGGATGAAGTTCGGGTTGTTGACGTAGAAGTACTCGGGGCGCTTGTCGTAGGTGTCGGCCAGGGCGATGCGGTCGCGCTGGTAGAGGTTCAGCGAGCCGTAGACGTTGTAGCCGTCGTTGCCCAGGTCGCCCTTGCCGAACAGGATGCTGCCCTGGCGCTCGCCATAGGACGAGACCCGCGACGAGGAATCGTTGCTGCCGCGGACTTCGAGGCCCTGGTAGTTCTTCTTGGTGATCACGTTGATCACGCCGGCCACCGCATCCGAACCGTACACCGCCGAAGCACCGTCGGTCAGCACTTCCATGCGTTCGATCGCCGCGGCGGGAATCGCGTCGATGTTCACGAACATGGTCTGGAAGCCGGCCGGCGCACCGTAGAAGGACAGGCGGCGGCCGTTCAGCAGCACCAGCGTGCCCTGGGCGCCGAGGCCGCGCAGGTTGGCCTGCGAGCCGCCGTCGGAGCCGGTGAACATCGAGCGGAAGTCTTGCTGGGCCGGACGCGCGGCCGGCAGGTTGTCGAGCACCTGCAGCAGCGTGCGGGCGCCCATGTTCTCGATCTCCTTGGCGTCGATCACCTGCACCGGCGAGGCGGTTTCGGCGTTGATGCGCTTCAGGCTCGAACCGGTCACTTCGACCCGCGCCATCTTCCCTTCCTTGCGCGTGTCGTCGGACTTCGCCGGCTTGTCCGCCTTGACCGCCTGGTCTTCCGCCTGGCCGGCAGCGACGGCGCTCGACGCCAGTCCAGCGGCCGCCAAGGCGGCCAATAATGTCTTCAGTTTCATGTCTCTCCTCCTGTGTTGTTGATCTTGTGTGTCAGCTTGTGTGAAGCAGCAGCGCCGATCCGGCCGGCAGCGCGAGTTGGAGCCCGCCGTCGCGCGCCACCGGCGGCATGTTCCGGTAGCGCAGGGTCCAGCCGGCGCCCGGCGCCAGGGCGCCCTCGCCTTCGCCGAAGGCCAGCGCGTAGCGCGCCTCCAGGCCTGGCGCCCGCAGCGGCGCGGCGCGTACGCGGGCGCCCTTCGGCAATCCCGTGAGGCTGAGCAGCCGCGATTCGGTGGCACTCGTATTGATGGCGACGATGCGCACGCCATCCCCGTGCGCGGTCGCGTACACGCGCAGGCCCGGCAGCGGGTCGGCGCGTTCGAGTTCGTAGAAGCGGCCGCCGGCCAGCAGCTGGGCACAAAGCAGGCCGTAGTACAGCGGGCGCGGCGCGAAGCCGGTCTCGAGGTCGCCGCCGATCGGCGAGTAGTTCGATGCCGCCGCCTCGATGCGCGCCAGGACGTCCTCGCCGCGCTTGTCGATCCCGCGGCCGCGGGTGTCGTGGCCTTCCAGCGAGCTCTCGATGCTGCGCCGCGGCCCGCCCTGGAAGCAGATCCCGGTGGCGCCGTTGAACGCCGCCGACAGCGTGAAGTCCAGTCCCCACAGCGCCGAGGCGAAGGCGTTGCTGACGCCGTCGCGCCCGCCGCGGTAATAGGAATTGGTCTCGGTCAGCCAGAAACCCTGCGGGTGGCTGCGCGCCGCCCGGGCCAGCGCGGCGATCTCGCGGTCGACATCGCTGTCGTGCAGCAGGATGTCGGCCAGCGATCCGCGCTCGGCCGCCTCGCGGTAGTAATGGCGGCTGAGCAGTACGGACTCCGGCACATCGTTCCCGAAGCGCTGCACCCAGTCGGTGTTGGCGCCGCTGTCCGGTCCCGCGATACCCTTGCTACCGAGCGGCGCGGACAGGCGGTCCCAGGCCGCCTTGTAGTCCTCGTAGCGCTTGAAGTAGTTGTTCGCCTCGTTGCCGACCTGGAGCGCCAGCAGGCGCGGGCCCAGCCGGCTGCGCACCATGCGGGCATGGCGCTCGACCAGGTCCACGCTGCCGGCCCGCATGTTCAGGCCGAACACGACTTTCCAGCCGGTAGCGTCGAGGAAGCCGGCCAGCGCATCGATCGCGTCAAGGTTCACGTCGTAATAGGGCTGCACCCGTTCGCGGTCGCGGTACAGCGGGTGCAGCACCGGCAGCGGGCCGTCGAAGCCCGCCGGTTTCGCCAGGTCGCTGGTGTTCCCGCCCAGGCGCAGCACGCCGTGCGGATTCAGGCGCCGGAAGGCGTCGACCAGACCGGTGTTGGCGGCCGCGAAGAAGCGCGGGTCGCGCAGGTTGTCGGTCTCGTAGCTGAGGCCGACGATGGTCTGCGCAACCGTGTTGCCGGTGGCGCGCGCCGGGATGGCGATGCGCGCACCGGCCGCCGTGCCGGCGGCAGAAGCGGCGCTGGAAGCCAGCGGCAGCGCCATGGCGGCCATGCCCTGGATGAAGCTGCGTCGGTCGAGCATGGGATCAGTAGCGGTCGTCGAATGCGAAGATCGGCTTGCGGTCGCGCCAGGCGCCGCGCGTGAAGTCGGGGAAGTCCAGTGTCTGGAAGCCCTGCGCCACCGACTGCTCGGACAGCGGCGTGATCGCGCTCCAGGTGACGGCGTCGTAGATATCGATCGGCATCGGCGCATCCGCCTTCAGCGCTTCGACGAAGGCGTGGATCACGAAGAAGTCCATGCCGCCATGGCCGGCGCCGGCCGCGCGTTCGCCATAGCGGCGCCACAGCGGATGGTCGTACTTGTCCTGCCAGGCCTGGAAGGCATCCCAGCTGTGCGGCTTGCTCACCCCTTCCACGTGCACGCCCTGGTTCAGGTCCATCCACAGGCCTTTGCTGCCCTGCACGCGGAAGCCCAGCGAATACGGGCGCGGCAGCGAGGTGTCGTGCTGCAGCAGGATGGTTTCGCCGTTCTCGGTGGACAGCGTGGTGGTCACCACGTCGCCCAGGCTGAACTTGAGCTTGGTGTTCGGATGGCCGGGCGACTGGCGCTCGATGTAGTCGTGCAGGCCGCGCGCCTTGGTGGCGAAGCTGTTGATGCGGGTGAAGCGGTTGCCGCGGTTGATGTTGGTGTACATCGCGCAGGGGCCGATCCCGTGGCTCGGATACAGGTCGCCGTTGCGGCGCACGGAGTGCAGGGTGCGCCAGCGCGCCTCGGACCAGCCCTTGTCGCCGAACTCGACCCCGCCGCCGACCACGTGGGCCGCATCGCCGCCGTTCAGCTTCACGGCGCGCAGGTCGTGCTGGTAGCCGCCCTGCAGGTGTTCGAGCTCGCCGAACACGCCGGCGCGCACCATCTGCAGCACCGCCATCACGTCGCGCCGGAAGCACACGTTCTCCAGCAGCATATAGGGGGTGCCGGTCTTGAGCTGGGTGTCCAGCACGTCCCAGTGGTCGCGCAGGGTGACGCCGGCTACCACTTCGCAGCCCACCGGCACCTTGGCGCGCATGGCGTCGATCGCCATCGGCGCATGCCATTCCCAGGGCGTGGCGATGATCACGCCGTCGATCTGCTTCGAATCCAGCAGGCGGCGGTAGGCGAACAGGTCGCCGTCTTCGCCATAGGTGCGCGGACGCGGCTTGCCGGCCTTCTCCACCTGGGCCAGGGCCTGGCCCAGCATCACCGGCTCGATGTCGCACAGGGCGGCGACCTCGACGTCGTCGCGGCGCAGCAGTTCGCGCAGCAGTACCTGGCCGCGCATGCCGGTGCCGATCATGCCGAGGCGCAGGCGTTCGCGGGTGGCGCCGAAGACCGGGCCGGCCAGGCCGGCGGCCAGGGCGGCACCGCCGGCCTGGGCGGTCTTCAGCAGGAAATCGCGTCGATTCATCATTTTGTCTGTCTCCATTCTCAAAAGTTGTATTCGGCACTCACGCGGACCGAGCGCGGCGCGGTGCGGCTGGCCACCTGCAGGTAGCTGCGCGAGATGTCGCCGCTGCCGTCCTCGCGGGTCTCGTTGTAGCGGGTGACGGTCTGGCGGTTGAGGACGTTGAACACGTCCAGCTTCAGGCTCAGGCCCCTGGCGAAGACCGGGTTCCAGGCGGCATTCAGGTCGAGCTGCATCTGCCACGGCGTGCGTCCGCGGCTGCCGCGCGGCGATGGCTTGCCTTCGCAGAAGAAATAGGCGGCGCCGTAGTCGTCGTCGAAGTGCAGGTTGGCCGGCAGTTCGCCGATGCAGTTGCGCGGCGAGCCCGAGATCAGGGCCAGGTTGCCGCCCAGGGTCAGCTGCGGGGTCGCCTGCACGAAGCCGTAGGCCTTGATCTGGTGGCGGTGGTCGCCCGGCAGGTAGCCGTAGGCGTTGTACATCAGCTCCTTGTGGTCGTCGCTGACGGTCAGGGCCACGTCGCCGCCGCCGATGGTGTCGGTCTGGCCTTCCATATTGCCCTTCAGGCTCGAGAGCGTGTAGGTCAGCTTGCCGTACCAGCCGTCGGCGAACGGGTGCTCGACGAACATGGTCAGCGCCTTGTAGGTGCGCTTCGGCAGCGGGTTGCCCCACTCCGCCGCGCTGATGTCGACCCGGCGCAGGCCCTTGCCGTCGGCGAAGTCGATGTACAGGTCGTTGTCGCGGCCCGGATTCATGATCGCGCACTGGAAGCCGCCCCAGTTGCTGGTGTCGACACCGTTGCGCGAGGCCCAGGCATCGATCGGACGCTGGTCGCAGGTGTCGTCGTTGGTGTCGTTCAGGCGGCGGTACAGGACGCTGGCGCCGGCCACCAGGCGGCGGCCGAAGGCGCGCTCGAAGCCCAGCGAGACCTCGTCCTGCGACAGCGGCTTGAGGCCGATCGCCGTCACCTCGCGCGCATCGCGGCCCTTGCCGTAGGCATTGTTGGCCGAATACGGATCGCTGATCGCATGCAGGCCGGTCGGCGCGCCGGTGACCGGGTCGACGCCGGTATAGGTGTAGTACTGGCTGGTGCGCAGCAGCGGCGCCGCCATGTTGCTGGACAGGTTGGACGGCACCGGCAGGTGGTAGCGGCCGGCGTTGGCGAACACGCGCAGCGAGCTGTCGCCCATCACGTCCCAGGTGGCGCCGAAGCGCGGCGCGATCATGTTGCGCTGGGAGATGAAGGCTTCGCCGCTGGTCGTGTAGTTGGTGAACTGCTCGCGGCGCAGGCCGAGGTCGAGCAGGACGCGCTCCGTCACCTGCCAGTGGTCCTGCAGGTACTGGGCCGATTGCACGCTGGTCGGACGCGCCAGGTTGGTGTCGAGGTCCTTGCTGACGTAATAGCCCTGCGGGCCGTAGCCGCCGCCCTGGTCGGTGGTCTGGAAGGCGCCGTTCAGCAGGCGGGTCGGGTTGGTGGTCTTGCGGTAGGTCCAGCGGTAGCCGCCGGCCAGCACCGTGCCGACCAGCGAATCGACCTTGATGCGGTCGATACCGCCGCGCAGCGCGTGTGCGCCGAGCTTGTACTCGAGGTCCAGGCGCAGGCCTTTCTGGCTGTCTTCCGAGGCCGGATCGGGCAGGCTGCCGGTCACCTTCTGCGGGTTGTTGTAGACCAGGCCCGGCACCTGGGTCGTGATGCTCGACGAGGTCTGGGCCAGGGTCGGATCGTAGCCGACCGGGATCCGCTGGTGGATCGAGCGGGTGTCGCCGTACAGCGCGGTCGCGGTCAGGTTGTCGCTCAGGTAGCCGGTGTACTTGAGGATGGCGGCATCGGCGCCCGGGGCGGAACCGCCGCCACAGCAGTTGATGGTCTCCGGGTTGACCACGGTGACGGTGTTGCCGCGCTTGAAGCTGTTGTAGTCGAAGCCGGAGTATTGGCTGTTGCCGGTGGTGCGGTCGAACAGGCGGGTGAATTCGATGCGGTGGTCGTCGCTGATGTTCCAGTCCAGCTTGGCCAGGTAGCGGTCGGTGACGGTGTGCGCGCTGCTCCAGCCGTTGGTCGCCTTGGCGGCGGCGCTGGAATCGGTGGAGGCGGCCACCGCCTCGCTGTTGCTGACGGTGCGCTCCAGGGCGACGAAGGCGAACAGCTTGTTGCGCAGGATCGGACCGCTGCCGTACAGGCCGGCCACGCGGCTGCTGGTCGTGTTGTCGCGGTTCCAGTACAGCAGCTTGCCGTCGGTGTCCGGATGGGCCCCGGTGTTCGGCCAGTAGATGTTTTCCGGCGCGCCGCGCAGGCGGCCCGGCAGGAATTGCAGCTTGCCGCCGAACTCGAACTTGTTGCCGCCGCTGCGGGTCGTCACGTTGATCACGCCGCCGGTCGAACGCCCGAACTCGGCGCCGTAGCCGCCCGACAGCACCTGCATGTTGGCGATCGCGCCGAAGGGCAGCTCGGAGGCGCCCACCTGGGTCAGGATGTTCGTCACCGGGAAGCCGTTGACGTAGAAGGCGTTCTCGGACTGGCCGGAACCCGAGATCGAGGGCGCGTTGCCGTACTGGCTGTTGGTGCCGCGATTCGCGCCCGGGGTCAGCTGCACCACCGAGGCAATGTCGTTCGCCACCGGCAGCGAGCGCAGTTCGCGCGCCGTGAACACCACGCCGTTATTGGTATTCGAGACGTCGATCACCTGGCGCGCCGCGCTCACCACCACGGTCTGGGTGCCGCCGCCGCCGGCGCCGAAGCTCGCTTCCACGCCGGAGCCGACCAGCGCCTCGACTTCGCGGGTCGCCTCCACCGCGCCGCCGCGCAGCACCTTGACCGCATAGCGGCCCGGCGGCATCGAGGTCGCCACGTAGCGGCCCGCCGCGTCCGGGGTCAGGCTGCGCTGGGCGCCGGTGGCGAGGTTCTCGATGACCACCGTGGCGCCGGCGGGCGTGCGCACCTCGCCGAAGATGGTGGTGGTGGCGTTCGACTGGGCCCAGGCCTGGCCGCCGCCGGCGGCGAGCGCGATCAGGATGGCGGCAGCGTGCCGGATGGCGTCGTTGCGCAGGGTAAGACGCGTGGTTTTCATGCACATCTCCTTGGTGAAGGATGCAGGCTCCCCTCCCTGTTCGGGACAGGGGCCTGCGTTTCGTGTTGTGGAGTGAATCAGCGTGAGGTGACGGTGGCGCCTTCGCTGCCCGTCAGCTGGGCGTTGGCCCAGTTGGCGCACACCTGGCCCGGACTCTGGCCCTGCGCGCCGAGGGTCCGCAGGCTCAGCTCACGCAGGCCGCGGATGTCGATTTCGGGCTTGACCACGCCCGGGGCCTTGACCAGGCCACTGTCGTAGAGCAGCTTGCTGCCGCTCCAGACCTGGAACTGCAGCCCGCCGGCGCTGCGGCAGCTGTCGTCGATGCCGAGGTCAGCGCGCAGCAGGTTCCAGTCGCCGCTCAGGGCGAGGTCGATGCGGCTGCTCGGGCCGACGCCCAGGCCCTTGCGGAAGCGCAGGCCGTTCATGCGCATCTCAAGCGCCCTGCTTGCCGGCCGGTCGCGCGCCACTGTCTTCGGCAGCGGCAGCTCGGACAGGTAGCGCTGGATTTCCGGACGCTCGGCCACGCGGTGCTCGAGCACGTGGAACTCCGACAGCGTGATCGGCGGCACGTCGGCCGGCAGCGCGGCGTCGTAGGCGCGGGCCGGGGCCGCACCGCTGGCGGCAGTCACCATCGGATCCAGCGCGCTGGCGCCGTCGCCGTCCGGGTTCTGCACGCTCAGCACGCGGAAGCGCAGCAGGCGGCCGGCGCTGGCCGGGAAGGAAATCGTCTGCATGCCTTCGGCCAGCTTGAGGCGGCCGCGCGCCACCGGGCTGCCCCAGTCGCCGTTGGTGTCGCCGACATAGACCTCGTAGTCGCGCACCTGGCCGCTCTTCCAGTGCTTGTCGTTGCGCGGGGCGAGCTCGATGCCGTCGATCAGGCGGCGCTCGCTGAAGCCCAGCACCCATTCGTGCGGACCGCTGCGCACCGCCTGGCTGCGCACCGTGCGGAACCAGGTATCGGGCTTGCCGTCGAAGGCGCGCTCGATGTTCTGGCCCGGTTCCTCGGCCGGACGGTTGATCACCGTGATCGCATCGGCCGGAATCGCGCGGCCGGTGTCCGGTGCGGCCGGGAAGGCATCGTCGGTGCGGGCGGCCAGCACGCCGCGCACGTCCAGCACCAGCGGCTGGCGGATGTCCTGGGCCGCGGTTTTCACGTGCAGGGTACCGTGCCGGTCGGCGGCGTCGAAATACCAGCCTTCGGCGCTGCTCTCCAGCACAGCGGCGCTCTGCAGGGCCGGCAGCGCGCGGCCGCCCGTCAGCACCGCGGCAGGGGCGTGCACGGCCAGCATCCGCAGGCCGTAGCCGCGGCGCGCTTCCTGGCCGGCATAGCTGCCGTCGACCGCGCCGGCTTCGAGCTGCAGGTCGGCGCCATTGGCATGCATGCGGATGCGCTGGCGGCTGGATTCGCCGTCGCGGTAGCGGCGGGTATTGCCGTCGTCCTCGTACAGGTCGAACGCGGACTCGCCGTCGGCCGCCGGGTAGACGTCGAAGGTGACGCGGTCCTTCGGCTTCTGGCCGTCGTACAGCGTTTCCGGATACATCGGCAGGATGGCGCCGGCGCGCACGAACACCGGCAGCTTGTCGAGGGTAACCTGCATGTCGAGGTCGCGCCCGGCGGCGCCGGCGGTGGCCTGGCGGCCGTCCCAGTAGTCGTACCAGGTGCCCTGCGGCAGGTGGATGCCCTTGCGCCAGCCGCCGCTGGCGGCCTGGCTGCGGTAGACCGGCGCCACCAGCATGTCGCGGCCCAGCAGGAACTGGTATTTATAGCGTTCGCTCAGGGCGGCCGGGTCCTGCGGATAGTCCCACATCAGGCCGCGCACCAGCGGCGCGCCGCTGTCCTCGGCCTCGCGCGCCAGGGTGTACATGTAAGGAGTCAGGCGCAGCTTGAGCTTCAGGTAGCGGCGGTTGATGTCGCGATAGGGTTCGTCGAACCACCATGGATGCTTGCGCTCCGCGGCCGACCAGCCCGACATCCCCATCAGCACCGGCGTGAAGCTCTTCCACTGCAGGTCGCGGGTATAGGTTTCCGGGCTGCCGCCGAAGATCGCGTCGACGTCGCCGCTGGCATAGGCCTGGCCGGACAGGCCGGAGCCGATCAGGGTCGGCACGTGCCAGCGGATGTAGTCCCAGCTCGCGCTCTGGTCGCCGGTCCAGGCGACGGCATAGCGCTGGGTGCCGGCCCAGCCCATCACGGTCCAGATGAAGGGGCGGCTGTCGGAATTGTTCATGATGCCGTCGTAGGCGGCCTTGTTGGCGTCCAGCGAGAACTGGTAGCCCTTGCCGGTCCAGGCCACGTCCAGCTTCTGCACGCGGGTGCCGGCCTGGCCGACTTCCCAGGCGATCTTGTCGACGCCGTTCTCGGTCCACAGGCCGGTGCGGAAACCGTAGCCGGCCAGGCCGCGCACGGTCTCGGGCAGCGAGGTATAGCCGCAGCCGTAGCCGTCGTTCGGCAGGATCCAGCCGCCCGGCATGTCGTGCTCGCGGTAGCGCTTGGCCACGCTGCCGATCACGTCCGGGGTCTTGCCGGTCGGGCCGTCGCTCCAGCCCTGCGGCACCGTGCCCGGCTTCTTGACGTTGTCGCCGTCGTTGTAGCAGTCGGCGTCGCCGTATTCCAGCGCCCAGCGCGGCAGCAGGCGCGCGCGGCCGGTCCATTCCGTGTACAGGCCGAGCGCGCCGCGCAGGTCCTTGCCGACGAAGTAATAGGCGTCGAAGCGGCCCTCGGCGTGCTGGAGCACCGCCTGCTCCGGGTTGCGCAGGTCGTAGCTGCCGTCGCTCCAGGTATTGCGCAGCATGCCCCAGCCCTTCGAGCTGAGCAGGAAGGGCGCGGGATTCGGGCGGTCGCCCTCTTCCCAGCCGCCCGAGTAGGACACCGCCAGTTCGCGGCCCTTGAATTCATAGCGTCCGTTCTGCTGGCCGCCGCCGAAGAAGTGTTCGCCGGCGTCGCTGGACAGCACCTGCACCGCCTGCTTGGCGCCGATGTCCAGCGGCTGCAGCTCGCGCCACAGCGGCGTCTCTTCGCCGGCGCGGTAGAGCGTGAAGCGCAGTGGCTTGCGGTCGATGCGCAGCGCCAGCGCGGCGGTGCGGATCGTCATGGAAGAAGGCGTTTCCTCGACCGTGTGCGCGACCTCGGCGGCCGGGGTGCCGACCACGATCGTCGCGGCCTTGTCGCCGGGGCCGGCCAGGGCATCGCCCGGCCCCGCCCAGATACGCACGACGTCGGCGCGCGCCAGGCTCACCTGTATATGGGCGCCGATATCGGTACGCAGGTCCCAGGAGCGGCCGTCGGCGCCGGCCTTGACGCTGCGCAGCTGGCCCAGGGGGGCCGCCTGCGCCGGCATGGCAAGGGTGGCGCAGGCGGCGAGGACGCAGCCGGCGAGGAAACGAAAACGGAAGGGGGTCTTGTTCATATGTGTCTCGAAATTACGTTTTGTTTCGCATAATGTAGAAACAAAAATAAACAAGGTCAACAAAAACCGCGAAAAACACGGAAAAACGCGGCAAAACTGCATGAAAATGGCGCTCAAACCTTTCGTTTCGCCAAAATTTCGTAATTTTTGTTTCGTTTAGTTGGTAATTTGCCACATCATTCGCTTCCGATTGTGGCTGCATTGCGACTATCTGTGCCGATACCGAAGCTAAAGCCTTAAATATCTTTCGAAATATCTTTCGTGTTTGACTTTTCGAAAATAACTATTTATGATTTTTCCACCGAATACTTTCGCAAATATCCAATGACCACTCTTCTCGAACGCGACGCGACCACCTGGCAGGACATCGGCGGCTTATATACTGCCGAAGAAATCGCCCAGCAGCCGGCGGTCTGGCGCGCCCTGTCGGCCAGCCTGCGCGCCCACCAGGATCGCGTCGCCGCCTTCCTCGGTCAGCGCCTGGACGATCCGCGCCAGCGCGTCATCCTGACCGGGGCCGGCAGCTCGGCCTATGCGGGCCAGATCGTCGCCGACGAGTTGAATGCGCGCTGCGCCGCCCAGGTGCGCGCGATCGCCACCACCAGCCTGCTCACCCATCCGGAGCTCTACCTCGACCCAGGCGCCCCGACCCTGCTGGTGTCCTTCGCCCGCAGCGGCGACAGTCCGGAAAGCCTGGCCGCGGTCGAGCTGGTGCGCGCCACCGTGGCCGATGCCCGCTTCCTGCATATCACCTGCAACCCATCCGGCGCGCTGGCGGTGCGCGGCGCCAACGACGACGCCGCCTGCGTGCTGCTGATGCCGGCCGCCAGCTGCGACCGCGGCTTCGCGATGACCAGCAGCTTCACCTCCATGCTGCTGGCGGCGCTGTGCGTGCTGAGCGGCGATGCCGATTGCGCGGCACGTCCCGAACGGCTGGCGGATGCGGCGGAACGCGCGCTGGCGCACTGGGCGCCGGCCGCCGCCGCGCTGGCCGCGCATCCGGTCGAGCGCGTGGCCTACCTCGGCAGCGGCCCGCTGGAAGCGCTGGCGCGCGAAGCCGCCCTCAAGCTGCTGGAGCTGACCGGCGGCCGCGTGCTGGGCATGGCCGATACCCCGCTGGGCTTCCGCCACGGCCCGAAGTCGGCGCTGAACGCGGCCTCGCTGGTGGTGCTGTTCTATAGCGGCAAGCCGCTGGCGCGCCGCTACGAAACCGACCTGCTGGACGAACTGCGCCGCGACGGCGTGGCGGCCCGGGTGCTGACGGTGGGCGTGGGCGGCGATTTCGGCGCCGATGCGCCCGACTGGACCGACGCCTGGCTGGCCCCGCTGTGGCTGCTGATGGCGCAGCAGTATGCCCTGCACCAGTCGGCCGCCCTCGGCCTGCGCCCCGACAATCCTTTCGCCAGCGGCACCGTCAACCGCGTCGTCCAGGGCGTCACCATCTATGCACATGCGCAGGAAAACGAGCATGACTGATCCCGCTGGCTTCCACGGCATCGACATCGGCGGCACCAAGATCGAGCTGGCGAGCTACGACGCCGGCCTGCGCGAAGTGCACCGCGAGCGCATCGCCACCCCGGGCGAAGACATCACCGCCTTTACCGAGGCCGTGTGCGCCCTGGTGCGGCGCGCCGATGCGGCGCTGGGCGCCGAGGCGCCGGTCGGCATCGGCCTGCCCGGCGTCACCGACGGCATCAGCGGCCGCCAGCTCAGCTCCAACGTGCCGGCCCTGAACGGCCGCGAAGTGCGGGCGATGCTGCAGGACGCGCTGGCGCGGCCCGTCGTCACCGGCAACGACTGCCAGTGCTTCGCCCTGTCCGAAGCCGACGGCGGCGCCGCCGACGGCCTGCCGAGCATGTTCGGCGTCATCCTCGGCACCGGCGCCGGCGCCGGCTATTGCGTGGGCGGGAGCTTGCTGCGCGGCCGCAACGGCATCGCCGGCGAATGGGGCCACTGGCCGCTGCCGGCCACCCTGGCCGCGCGCTACGGCCTCGACCTCATCCCCTGCCCCTGCGGCCGCACCGCCTGCCTGGAACGCTATGTGTCCGGCCCCGGCATGCAAGGCCTGCACCGCCACCTGGGCGGCGACGGCGCCGAGCCCCTCGCCATCGCCGCGCGCGCCAATGCCGGCGACGAGATCGCCCGGCGCACGCTCGAGGTCCACCTCGACCTGCTGGCCCACGGCCTGGCCTGCGTCGTGCTTGGCCTCGACCCGCATGCGATCGTGCTGGGCGGCGGCCTGTCGAACCTGCCGCACCTCTACCGCGACCTGCCGGAAGCGCTGCGCCGCCACCTGTTCGCCGGCGCCCACCCGCCGCCGGTCCTGCCGCCGCGCTTCGGCGACGCCGGCGGCGTGCGCGGCGCCGCGCTCCTGATCCGTCAACAATTGAAGGACTTCGCGACACCATGAACCAGACCTCCCCCGTCCAGGACATTGTCAAGGCGCACCGGCGCGGCGACGCCGTCGGCCTGTACAGCGTCTGCTGCAGCCACCCGACGGTGCTGGGCGCCGCCATGCGCGTGGCCGCCGACTACGACACCCCGCTGCTGGTCGAAGCGACCTCGAACCAGGTCGACCAGTTCGGCGGCTACACCGGCATGACGCCGGCGATGTTCCGCGAGCACGTGCTGGCGCTGGCGCGCGAGCGCGGCTTCCCGGCCGAGCGGCTGGTGCTGGGCGGCGATCACCTCGGCCCGAACGCCTGGCAGGAACTGGATGCCGCCACCGCGATGGCGCATGCCGAGACCCTGGTGGCCGACTACGCCGCCGCCGGCTTCCACAAGATCCACCTCGACTGCAGCATGCGCTGCGCCGACGATCCCGAACGCCTGCCCGACGAGATCGTGGCGGAGCGCTCGGCGCGCCTGGCCCGCATCGCCGATGCCGCCGCGGCGGCCGCCGGCCATCCGCCGCCGGTGTACGTGATCGGCACCGAAGTACCGATCCCCGGCGGCGAGGCCAGCCTGGTCGACGCCGGCGCCCCGACCACCCCCGAGGCCGCGCGCCGCACCCTGTCCGTGCATTGCCACGCCTTCCTCCACGCCGGCCTGCACGGCGCCTGGCGCCGCGTGATCGCGATGGTGGTGCAGCCGGGCGTCGACTTCGACCACAGCCAGGTGCAGCATTACACGCCGGCACCGGCGGCGGCGCTGTCAAGCTTCATCGCCGACCAGCCCGGCCTGGTGTTCGAAGCCCACTCGACCGACTACCAGCACGAGATCGCGCTGCACCAGATGGTGCGCGACCACTTCGCGATCCTGAAGGTCGGCCCGGCCGCCACCTTCGCCATGCGCGAAGGCCTGCTGGCCCTGTGCAGCATCGAGGACGAACTGGTGCCGGCCGCCGAAAGTTCGCGCCTGATGCAGGTGCTGGACGAAGTCATGCTGGCCAAGCCCGCCCACTGGCGCAAGCACTATCACGGCAGCAGCGAGGAACAGCGCCTGCTGCGCCGCTATGCGCTCAGCGACCGCTGCCGCTACTACTGGGGCGAGCCGCCGGTCGCCGCCGCCGTCGAGCGCCTGTTCGCCAACCTGCGCCGGCGCGCGATTCCGCTGCCCCTGCTCAGCCAGTACCTGCCGGACCAGTACCTTGAGGTGCTGCAGGACCGCCTGTCCACCGATCCACTGGCGCTGGTGGAGCACCGGATCGGCCTCGTGCTGGCCCAGTATGCGCGTGCCTGCAGCCGCAACATGGCGGCAGTCGGCAAGCCCGTCGCTATCTGTTAAGCTCGGCATTTTTCCAACGCCGACGAGCCGAGACCGACACCATGCGAAATACCAGCCAGCGCCGCGAAACGATCCTGCAAATGCTCTCCCGCCAGGGCTCGGTCCAGGTGACCGAACTGGTGGAGCAGCTCGGGGTCTCGGCCGTGACCATCCGCCACGACCTGTCCGCCCTGGGCAGCCAGGGCCTGGTCACGCGCAGCCACGGCGGCGCGGTACTGACGCGGGTGCCGCCGCCGGAGCAGACCATGCGCCAGAAGGACGCCCTGTACCACGAGCAGAAGGAGCGCATCGGCGCCTTCGCGGCCTCGCTGGTGGAGGCCGGCGACAACATCGTGATCGACTCCGGTTCCACCACCATCTTTTTGGCGCGCAACCTGCTCGACGCCAGCGGCGTCACGGTCGCGACGAACGGCCTGAACATCGCCTGGGAGCTGGCCGACGCGCCCGGCATCGACCTGATCCTGACCGGCGGCCTGCTGCGCAAGCAGTCGCTGTCCTTCCAGGGCAGCCAGGCCGAGGCCTGCCTGCAGGTCTACAACTTCGACAAGCTGTTCCTGGGCGTGGACGGCCTCGACCTGCAGTTCGGCGTCACCACCCATCATGAGGCCGAGGCGAGCCTGAACCGCATGATGGTCGAGCGCGCCAAACGCATCATCGTCCTGACCGACAGTTCCAAGTTCGGCCGGGTCAGCCTGCACCGCATCGCGCAGCTGGACCGGATCCATACCATCATCACCGATGCCGGCATCAGCCCCGAGTACCGCGAAGGGCTGCTCAAGCTGGGCATCGAATTACATATCGCGGAATAGAGAGTGCTCGACGGCAGAATCCTCACCCCCGACGGCTGGATCGCAGGCAGTATCCGATTCGGTCAACGTATCGACAGCATCAGCGAGGATTCGGCCGCCGCCGGCGGACCGTGGATCCTGCCCGGCTTCATCGACCTGCACGTTCACGGCGCCGGCGGCGTCGACATCATGCAGGGCGGCGACGCCGGCGCCACGGTGGCGCGCCACCATGCGCGCCACGGCACCACCTCCCTGCTCGGCACCACCATGACGGCGCGCGAAGCCGCGATCCGCAAGGCCCTGAGCGGCCTGGCCGGCCCGATCGGCGAACGTCCGGCCGGCACCGCGCGCATGCTGGGCGTGCACCTGGAAGGTCCCTTCATCAACCCGGCCCGCCTGGGCGCCCAGCCGCCCGACGTCATGACCGCCAGCCTGGACCTGGTGCGCGCGCTGCACGCGATCGCACCGATCCGCGTGCTGACCCTGGCGCCCGAAATCGACGGCCACCTGGCACTGATCCCGCAGCTGGCGGCGATGGGCATCCGGGTCCAGCTCGGCCACAGCGCCGGCAGCTACGAGGACGGCCTGGCCGCCCTGCAGGCCGGCGCCGCCGGCTTCACCCACCTGTTCAACGGCATGAGCGCCCTGCACCACCGCGAGCCGGGCATGGTGGGCGCCGCCCTCGCCCATGCCGAGTACGCGGAAGTCATCCCCGACCTGCAGCACGTCGGCCCCGGCGCCCTGCGCGCGGCGCTGCGCGCGATCCCGCGCCTGTACGGCGTGACCGACGCCACCTCCGCCACCGGCATGCCGGACGGCGAGTATGCGCTCGGCAGCCAGCGCGTGTTCAAGTGCCAGGGCTGCGTGCGGCTCGGCAGCGGCTCGCTGGCCGGCAGCGCCCTGACCATGGACCAGGCCCTGCGCAATTTCGTCGATATCGGCTTGACGATGCACGACGCCAGCAACCGCCTGTCGCGCTTCCCGGCCGACTACCTGGGCGAATCCGAACGCGGCCGCCTGGTGCCCGGCGCCTGGGCCGACATCGTCGTCCTCGACGCCGACCTGCAGCCGATGGCCGTCTTCGTCGAAGGCGAAGCCATCGATCTTTCTTAACGGAGCCATGATGTCCGCCATGCTTTCCGCCTCCCCCGCCCGCTCCACCGCCTACCTCCTGTGCATCGCCGGCATGGGCGGCCTGCTGTACGGGATCGACGTCGGCATCATCGCCGGCGCCCTGCCCTACCTGGAATCGACCGCCTCGCTGACCTGGAAGCTCGGCGCCCAGGAACTGAGCTTCATCGTGGCCGCGGTGCTGCTCGGCTCCGTGCTGTCCTCGCTGTTCGCCGGCTTTCTCGCCGACCTGATCGGACGGCGCGCGGCGATGGCGCTGTCCGGCTTCCTGTTCGTCATCAGCATCCCCGTGATCGCGCTGGCGGACGGCTACGTGCCGCTGCTGCTGGGCCGCCTGCTGCAAGGCGTGAGCGGCGGCCTGATCGGCGTGATCGTGCCGCTCTACCTGGCCGAATGCCTGCACGCGCGCCAGCGCGGACGCGGCGCCGCCCTGTTCCAGCTGCTGCTGACGGTGGGCCTGGTGGCCGCCGCCGTGATCGGGCTGGTGCAGGCGCGCAGCGTGGAGACCGCCTCGCAGGCCGCGGCGGCCCTGCCCGAGCAGCTGCGCGCGGCGGCCGTATTGGCGGCCAAGGACCACGCCTGGCGCGCCATCTTCTGGATGTGCCTGGCGCCCGGCCTCGTCTTCACTGGCGGCTGCCTGCTGCTGGCCGAGTCGCCGCGCTGGCTGGCGCGCCGCGGCCGCGACCGCGAAGCCCGCGCGGCCCTGCTGCGCACCCGCACGCCGGCCGAGGCCGAATTCGAACTGGCCGAGATGCGGCGCATTCCGGCCGCCCGCAACGCCGCCGATCCGCTGCTGTCGCGCCGCTACGTCTTCCCCTTCCTGCTGGCCTGCCTGATCCTGGCCTGCACCCAGGCCACCGGCATCAACTCGGTGCTGGCCTATGTGGTCAACATCCTCGGCCGCGCCGGCCTGCCGGGCGCCACCGCGAACGCCGCCGACGTCATGCTCAAGGTGATCAACGCCCTGATGACGATGCTGGCCGTGTTCCTGGTCGACCGCCTCGGCAGGAAGTCGCTGCTGATGCTGGGCAGCGCCGGCATCGTGATCGCCTCGCTGGCGGCCGGCCTGCTGTTCCACGATACCGAGGCGCAGCAGCGCGACGTAAGCACGGCGGTAGCGGCCATGATCGAAAACGACAGCCTGGCGCTGCGCATGGATGCGCCCACCCTGCAGCGCCTCGGCGCCGCTGCCGGCGCCGGCGCCGGGCCGCAGGTGCTCACGGTCGCCTATGCCTACGGCCCCTTCACCAATGTGCAGACCCTGCGCAGCGACGATCCCGCCCTGCCGCTGCTGCAGGCGCGCCGCGCCGATGCGGTGCAGCCGGACAGCGTGCTGGGCAAGGCCTTCCGCCGCCTCCACCTGAACCCCTTCGCCGATCCGGCCGCGGCGGCCGCCGCGCCGCTGACGATCGAAAGCGCGCGCCTGGGCGCCCTGCCGCCGCCGGAACGCGGCTGGCAGGTGGCGCTGGCGATCGCCGTGTTCGTCGCCAGCTTCGCGGTCGGCCCCGGCGTGTGCGTGTGGCTGGCGCTGTCGGAACTGATGCCGACCCGGATCCGCTCGAATGGCATGAGCATCGCCCTGCTGATCAACCAGTTCGTCTCGACCGCCTTCGCGGCCCTGTTCCTGCCCATCGTCGGCCGCCACGGCTATTCGGCGGTGTTCTTCTTCGGCGCGGCCTGCTCGGTGGTGTATTTCCTGGCCGCCGCCTTCCTCCTGCCCGAGACGCGCGGCAAGACCCTGGAAGAGATCGAGGCGCATTTCGCGGGGGCCAAGGCCGGCTGAACTTGCACTGCGCGCCCCGGTAGATGACAATAGTAAATTGCAAAATTGCATCATCACCGGGGTCCTGAATCTTGAGCATCGAACCGTCGAGCGTCACCGAGGCGCCGAAGGCCGCCACGCCTGCCGCCACCACCCACCTTCCCTACCGGCCCGACATCGACGGCCTGCGCGCCGTCGCGGTGCTGTCGGTGGTCCTGTTCCACGCCTTCCCGACCTTGCTGCCGGGCGGCTTCATCGGCGTCGACGTGTTCTTCGTCATCTCCGGCTTCCTGATCTCCGGCATCCTGCTGCGCGAACTGCAGCAGGACCGCTTCAGCATCGCCGGCTTCTATGCGCGCCGCGTCAAGCGGATCTTCCCCTCGCTGCTGGCGGTCATGTTCGCCTGCCTCGCCTTCGGCTGGTACGCCCTGTTCCCCGACGAGTACGCGCAACTGGGCAAGCACGTGGGCGGCGGCGCCAGCTTCTCCGCCAACTTCTTCTACTGGGCGCAAGTCGGCTACTTCGACACCAGCGCCGACACCAAGCCCCTGCTGCACCTGTGGTCGCTGGGGATCGAGGAGCAGTTCTACATCGTCTGGCCGGCCGCGCTGTTGCTGACCTGGCGCCGTCGCGCCAACCTGGTGGCCGTCACCGCCGCCCTGGCGCTGCTGTCCTTCGTGCTGAACGCGGTCGGCGTCACCCACCATGGCACCGCCACCTTCTATTCGCCGCTGAGCCGGGCCTGGGAACTGCTGGCCGGCGCGCTGCTGGCCTGCGCCGCGCACCGCAACACCGCCGACGGCACGACGGGCGGGAAGACGAACGGCATGGCCCTGCTCGGCCTGGCCCTGCTGGCCTTCGGCGTGGCGCTCACCAAGCAGGAACATTTCCCGGGCTGGCGGGCACTGGTGCCGGTGGCGGCGGCAGTACTGCTCATCGCCGCCGGTCCGCGCGCCTGGATCAACCGGGTGGTGCTGGGCAACCGGCTCGCCGTCTGGATCGGCCTGATCAGCTATCCCTTCTACCTGTGGCACTGGCCGCTGCTGTCCTTCGCCCAGATCGTCGAGGGCCACCTGCCGGCGCCGCGCATCCGCATCGCCGCGGTGCTGGCGGCGCTGGTGCTGGCCTGGCTGTCCTACCTGTTGCTGGAACGGCCGCTGCGCGGCCTGTCGGGCCGCCGGGCGCGCCTGCCGGTGGCGCTGCTGTGCGCATTGATGGCAGCCACCGGCCTGGCCGGCGCCTATGTGTTCAGCCGCGACGGCTTGCCGCAGCGCGCCCCGATCCAGGACAACCTGGCCAACCAGAAGGCCCTGGTCATCGTCGAGGACAAGGCCAACGCCGCCGCCTGCAAGCAGCGCTACGGTTTCGCCTCCATGTACGAATACTGCCTGCTGGCCTGGCCGGACCGCGATCCGACCGTGGCCCTGCTCGGCGACAGCCACGCCTACCACGTGGTGGCGGGCCTCACGAATTACTACAAGAGCCAGGGCGAGAACCTGATGATGATGGGCACCCGCGTCCCCTACTGGGGCCTGGCGGCCGGCGACGACCCGTACCAGAAAGCCACCCAGCCGATGCTGGAACTGGCGCTGAAGACGCCGTCGATCAAGACCGTGATCTTCGCGACCCACCTGCGGCTCGGCTTCGCTCCCGGCTCCAGGCCGGCGATCGATGCCGCGCGCGACACCTACCGCCGCTTCCTGGCCGCCGGCAAGCGGGTGATCGTCATCGAGGACATCCCCGACCTGTCCTTCGACCCGCGTACCTGCATCAAGCGCGCCGGCGTGGCCTCGTCGGCCACCACCTCGCCGTGCGCGATTCCGCGCAGCGAATGGGACAGCCAGGTCGAGCAGCACGAGCAGATCCGCAAGGAGACGGCGCGCATGTTCCCGCAGGTCGAGTGGTTCCGCGCCTCGGATGCGCTGTGCGACGAACGCCAGTGCAGGGCCATGATCGACGGCCACCTGATGTACCGCGACATCGGCCACCTCAGCTACGAGGGCGACCTGTGGGTCGGCAGCCACTTCGCCCGCTGGGCCGAGCAACAGGATCGGCTGCCCAAAGCCGGAAAAACCCCATAGAATAGGTTGATTCACGGAATCAACCTATTTACTGCCTTCCCAGCCATGCATCCGGACACCCTTTTATTCGCCGCGCCCGCCAGCCTGATCCCGGCCATCGCGGCCGCCATTTTCGGCCTGCTGATCGGCAGCTTCCTGAACGTGGTCGTGCACCGCCTGCCGATCATGCGCCAGCGCGAGATCGACAACTACATCGCGGACAAGGAGGGCAAACCGCTGCCCTTCCCGGAGCGCTACAACCTGATGGTGCCGAGGTCGGCCTGCCCGCATTGCGGCCACCAGATCACGGCGCTGGAGAACATCCCGATCCTCAGCTGGCTGGTCCTGCGCGGCAAGTGCAGCAATTGCAAGGCGCCGATCTCGGCCCGCTACCCGGTCGTCGAGGCGGTCAGCGGCATCCTGTCCGGGCTGCTGGTCTGGCATTTCGGCAGCGGCTGGGTGGGCCTGGCGGCATTGGTCTTCACTTACCTGCTGATCTCGATGACCCTGATCGACGTCGACCACAAGGAACTGCCGGACGACCTCACCTATCCGCTGCTGTGGCTGGGCCTGCTGGTCAACCTGGACGGCAGCTTCGTGCCGCTGCGCGATGCGGTGCTCGGCGCCGTTGCCGGCTACCTCTTCCTGTGGGCCGTGGCGCGCGCCTATGAACTGGTGCGCGGACATATCGGCATGGGCGAAGGCGACTTCAAGCTGCTGGCCGGCTTCGGCGCCTGGTTCGGCTGGAAGATGCTGCCGACGATCATCGTGCTGTCCTCCTTCGTCGGCGCCGCCGTCGGCCTGACCATGATCCTGATCGGCCGGAAGAAAAAGGGCGAGTACATCCCGTTCGGCCCCTATCTGGCGGGGGCTGGTATGATCGCGCTCTTCTACGGACCGGAACTGACGCGCCTGGCCATGGGGCTGGCGCAGCCTTGAATGGATAAACAGGATTCCACGCCAGCCGCCCTGCGATTCGCCGTCGGCCTGACCGGGGGCATCGGCTGCGGCAAGACCACGGTCGCCGACCTGTTCGCGGCGCGCGGCGCCTCGGTCATCGACACCGACCAGATCGCCCATTCCCTCACCGCCCCGCACGGCGCGGCCATGCCGGCCCTGGTCGCCGAATTCGGCCCGGAGTTCGCCACGCCCGAGGGCGCGCTGGACCGCGCGAAGATGCGCGCGCTGGTGTTTTCCGATCCCGGCGCGCGGGCCCGCCTGGAAGCCATCCTGCACCCGAGGATACGCGAAGCGACCGCCGCCGCCGCCCTGCTGGCCACCGGCCCCTACGTGATCTTCGTGGTGCCGCTGCTGATCGAATCCGGCACCTGGCGCGAGCGGGTGGCGCGGATCCTGGCCATCGACTGCCCGGAAGAAGTGCAGGTGGCGCGCGTGATGGCGCGTAACGGCCTGGCGGAAGCCCAGGTGCGCGCCATCATGGCGGCCCAGGTCACGCGCGCCCAGCGCCGGCTTGCCGCCGACGACATCATCCTCAACGACGACGGCCTCGGCGCCTTGGAGCCCCAGGTGGAACGCCTGCACGCTTTTTATCTTGACGAAGCGGCAAGATTGGCGGCCGCACCGAACGAGCGTTTGTAATTTTGCCCACGATGGTTCAGAATCACGTGGTCGCGCCAGCCTACGCCGAGAGGAATGCCACTTTGATCGTCTACGAATACCCATTCAACGAGCGGATTCGCACGTTGTTGCGGCTCGAGGACCTGTACGAGAAGTTCAAGTTCTTTGTGAACCAGGAACATCCTCTGCAGCACCATGTCGCTCTCGCGACGATCTTCGACATGCTGGAAGTGGCCGGGCGCGCCGACCTCAAGTCCGACCTGCTGCAGGAACTGGAACGCCAGAAGCAAAGCCTGCTGAGCTACCGCAGCAATCCCGCCGTCGCCACCGAGATGCTCGATGCCGTGCTGGCCGAGCTGGACACGGTCAGCAATGCCCTCGTCACCGCCCAGGGCAAGACTGGCCAGAACATCCGCGACAACGAGTGGCTGATGAGCATCCGCGGCCGCACCGTGATGCCGGGCGGCGCCTGCGAATTCGACCTGCCCTCCTACTATGCCTGGCAGCAGCGCCCCGCCGCGCAGCGCCACGCCGACATCATGGGCTGGTTCGCGCCCCAGGCCCCGCTGTTCGACGCCCTGGCCCTGGTGCTGCGCCTGCTGCGCGATTCCGGCGGCCCGGTCAAGATGATCGCCGTGGCCGGCAGCTACCAGCAGATGCTGCAGGGGAAGGTCTACCAGATGCTGCGCCTCTCGATCGACGACAGCCTGGGCGCGATTCCGGAAATCTCGGCCAATAAATACATGCTGTGGGTGCGCTTCACGAGCCAGGGCGAGAACCTGAAACCCAAGGCGCTCGAAGACGATGTACCATTCGAGCTCACCCTCTGCAACTTCTGAAAACTGTCATGACCGTCGTATCCTGTCCAACCTGCGGCAAGAAGGTCGAATGGAAGCCTGAAAACCAGTTCCGTCCATTCTGCTCCGACCGCTGCAAGCAAATCGACCTCGGCGCCTGGGCCGAGGAAAAGTACACGATCCCTGGCGCCACGCCAGGCGATGCCCAGGACGATCCGCTGGCCGAGTAATGCCGCTCGCAAGCCGGGCTCCCGGCGCCAAAGTGAATCGGCTGCTATAGTCGTTCTTCACTTTTTGTCAGGAGCTCCCGATGCAAAAACGTAAACTGGGGAATCTCGAAGTCTCTGCCCTCGGCCTGGGCTGCATGGGCATGACCCATGCCTACGGGCAGGCGCCGGACCGCCAGGCCATGATCGACCTGCTGCGCACGGCGGTCGAGCGCGGCGTCAGCTTTTTCGATACGGCCGAAGTCTACGGCCCCTTCAACAACGAGGAATTGGTCGGCGAAGCGCTGGCGCCGCTGCGCGGGCAGGTCGTCATCGCCACCAAGTTCGGCTTCGCGCCCGATCCGAACGGCGGTACGCGCTGGTCCGGCCTGGACAGCCGCCCCGAACACATCCGGGAAGTGACCGAGGCTTCGCTCAAGCGTTTGAAGACCGACACCATCGACCTGCTCTACCAGCACCGCGTCGATCCGAACGTGCCGATCGAGGACGTGGCCGGCACCGTCGGCCAGCTGATCAAGGAAGGTAAAGTGAAGCACTTCGGCCTGTCCGAAGCCGGCCCCGACACCATCCGCCGCGCGCATGCGGTGCAGAAGGTGACGGCGCTGCAGAGCGAATACTCGCTGTGGACGCGCGAGCCCGAGCAGGAGATCCTGCCGCTGCTCGAAGAACTCGGCATCGGCTTCGTGCCTTTCAGCCCGCTCGGACGCGGCTTCCTGACCGGGAAGATGGACGAGACCACCCGGTTCGACAGCAACGATTTTCGTAACAGCCTGCCGCGCTTCACGGCCGAGGCGCGCAAGGCCAACCAGGCCCTGGTCGAGCTGCTGGGCCAGGTCGCGCAGCAGAAAGGCGCGACGCCGGCCCAGGTGGCGCTGGCCTGGCTGCTGGCGCAGAAGCCGTGGATCGTGCCGATTCCGGGTACGACCAAACTGCACCGGCTGGACGAGAACCTCGGCGCGATGGCACTCGAACTGACGCCGGAGGAACTCACCGGCATCACGCAGGCGGCCGCCAGCATCCCGATCGAAGGCGCGCGCTATCCGGAGAATCTGGCGCGCCAGGCAAAGGGCTGAGCCGGGCCGAACTGCGTTCAGCCGCGCGCCAGCTCGCGCATGACGCGGTCGTGCACGAAGCCGGGCTCGCTGCGCTCGCGTGGGCCCTCGGCGATCCAGGCCCAGGGCAGCACGTGGATCCCGCCGCGCAGGGCGCCCATCAGGAGCCTGGCTTCCCTGACCGCCCCGCACAGGTAGCAGGCCACGGCGAAGTGGTTCAACGCCAGGTCGGCCACACCGCCGCCCAGATCCAGCAGTTTCTCTTCCAGCGTGGCGGGACCGGCGTCCAGCCAGGCGTACAGCGCCGCCTTGACCTCGGCCGCGCATTGCGGCGTGCGGATGGTCGCGCGGCCCTTCGCTCCCGTCGCCAGCGCATACTCGCAATACGCCACCGCGACCAGGCAGTGCAGCACCCGGCCCTTCGGACTGCGCCTGGAGACCGCGCGCACGAAGCCGAACATCTCCTTGTGGCTGCCGCACCATTTTTCTGCGGTCGCCATGAAATAGCTGTAGTGCGCGCCCCAGTGCAGGGACGAGCGGGCGATGGCGGCACGGAACAGGGTTTTCAGTTTCTCGTCCTCGCCGTCGCCGGCCACTTCGGCCACGATCAGCCAGGCAAAAGGATCGGCCAGCTTGGCGTCGAGCGCGGCCGCGGCCTGCAGCGGCACCTCGGCTTCCTTCAAGGTCCGCAAGAAGGGTTCCCAGGCGCCGGCATCGACGTCCTCCGCATACTCGCTGCCGCGGATCTTCCATGCGTCGGCTACCAGGTTGGCGCCAAGCAGCAGCTGGGCCATGGCGCAGCGTGGCTGGGCCTGCACCCAGCGTGATGCCGCCGGCACCGCGTTCTCTTCTTCGGCGATGGCGCGCACGAGCAGGTCGCGGCCCTCCTCGCTGGATTTGGCGAGCGCCTGTTCGACTTCATGCCAGGCGCCCTGTTCCAGCCTGGCCAGCAGTCGCTGGGCTTGCTGCTTTCCGCGGGATTCGTTGACGACCGCGCGCGGCTTGAGGCCGAGGGTGGCGAGGAGGCTCATGCTTGACTCCGAAGCAATATATTGCTTGGAAGATAAATAAAATGTTTCAAGAAGTCAACATTCACGTCCCTGAGAGGGACAGATCCAGGATGGCTTCCCGGATCAACGCTGCCATCCGTTCGCAGCCTGGCGTCTGCGTTCCGGTTCCCATGAGAAGCGCCAACCGGATATCCGGAAGTTCGGGCACGCCGTCTTCGGCGGTGAGCAAGCGCAATTCCTGCGGCAATCCGAGGCGGGTGCGTACGGTAACGCCAAGCCCGGCGGCGACCGCCGCCCATACGCCGGCCAAACTGGGACTCGTGTACACGATACGCCAGGGAATGCCCGCGCGGTCGAGCGCGTCGATCGCGGCCTTGCGCATCACGCAGGGGGAATCCAGGACGGCCAGGCGCACGGGTTCGCGCCGGACTTCTTCCCCGCCGAGGCCGAGTGCGGCGGGTCCTATCCAGCGCATCGGATAGTCGCCCAGTATCTCCACCTGGGGTAACTGGCTTGCGGTATGCCAGGCAAGTGCGAGATCGATCTTGCCGGCCTGGAGCCGGGCGATCAGTTCGGCGTTGCGGGCAATCAGCGTCTCGACCTGCAAGTCCGGATGGCTGCGCATGAAACGGCCGAGGACATTCGACAGCAGGCTTTCGCCAAAGTCTTCCTGAAGGCCGAGCCTGACGACACCCTGGATCTGCATCCCGGACACGGCGGAGCTCGCTTCATCGTTGAGCTCGATGATCCGGCGCGCATAACTCAGCAGCACTTCACCCGCCGGGGTCAGCACCAGGCCGCGCCCGGACCTGCGCAAGAGATCGGCATTCGCCTGCTCTTCCAGCTTCTTCAGCTGCATGCTGATGGCCGAGGTCGAGCGTCCGAGCTTGTCCGCCGCCCGCGAAAAACTGCCGAGATCGATACCTTCGCAAAAGCTGCGCAATGCATCCATATCGAAATTCGTTCGCCGCATTATCGTCCCTATTTATTGAAATATCGCTTCAGATATATTCGATTTTCAAAACCATCTCCTGAAAATATCATGTTCTCCTCAACCATGGAGAAAGCAATGACGTCGACTTTGAAAGGAATGGGAGCCAGCGCATTGGGTGCCGTACCCGCGCTGGCCGAGCTGTCGGACCGTGTCCTGTTCGGCGAAGTCTGGGAACGCGCTGCGCTGGGAAAACGCGACCGCAGCCTGGTAACGGTCGCCTGCCTGATCGCGCTGTGTCGCGACGAGCAACTGCCCTTCCACCTGCAGACTGCGCTCGGCAATGGCGTCACCCGGCAGGAACTGGAAGAAGTGGTCACCCACCTGGCTTTCTATGCGGGATGGCCCGCTGCCGCTACCGCAACGCGCCTGCTGGACGCGCTACCGCCCATGGCTGACTGAGGAAGCTGGCCGATGCCGCCGACTGGTCGTTCGGCAACGGCCTTGTCGCCACTACCTTGATTGGAGCCTCAACATGATCGCAATGCATTACCGCTTGCCACTGCCTGCCGACTACGACATGGCCATCATCGACCGCCGCATCGCGGACAAGGGCCGTTTCACCGATGGGTTTCCGGGGCTGCTGTTCAAGGCCTACCTCAGCGCGCGCAAGGACGGCGCCGGCCGGGACAACGCCTATGCGCCCTTCTATGTCTGGAACACGGTCGAAGGCATGCACGCCTTCCTGAACGGGGCCGGCTTCGCCGCCCTGTCGGCGTCGTTCGGCAGGCCGGCGGTCGAGACCTGGCTGGTCTGGCAGGCACAACTCAGGCCCGGCTTTGCCCAGGCGCGCTTCGCCTCCGTCGCGCGGCAGGCGATCCCGCCCGGCACCGATCTCGAAGCGCTGCGCAAACGCGAAACCGGGCTGGCCATCGACGACGTCGAGGATGGCGGCGCGCTGGCGGCGGTGACCGGCTATGAGCCGGCCACCTGGACTCTGGTGCGCTTCCGGCTCTGGCAGGACGAGCCGCCAGCCGGCGCCGATTCGTCCCTGCTCGTGTACACGGTCGGCCACATATCGGAAGGGCACGCCCAGGCCGCCGACATCGAAGCGCCAAACCAGCCCGAGAAGGGTAGCGCAGCTCATCCAGTTGCTCCATCAGCGGGATGATGCCCGGCAGCAGACAGGCGTGGAGCGCAAACACTCCCGCAATTGATATTGCTACTTAACCACAGCGCGTTCTGGACGCAGAGCTGGCGGGCACGCGTCCACTTCGTCCCGCGCGGCATGTCGGCCGCTCCCTTCGTTCGCGGCTTCGTTGAAGGCAATCCTCACGCCTATGTGATCAGCAATCACACCTTCCGCGAGCACGCCGAAAAAGATGCGTCGGCGGCGATAATGCCTGGACTATAGCCGCGTACGTCCGCTATCGCCCCCACCGCCATGCTTTTCTTATTTCACGAAATAACCGGAAACCTTCCAGCTTCCATCCCGCTCCCGCATCGGCACGACGGTCTCGATGGCGTTCCGCCGCTGCTCGAACTGCGTCTCGTACTGGATCAGCACATACTCGCCGGGCGGCGCACCCGGCAGCGAGTTCTTGAATTCCGATGACAAAAGCTTGCGCGACTTGGCCGCGCCGAACGGCTGCCTTGCCTTCTTGAGGGTGTCCGACCAGGCGGGTTTGGAGACCGCGGCCTGGAACGACGACGCGGCCTGGTCCCAGGTAGCGGCGCCATCGCCCGCATCGGCGAGCGCAAGCCAGCGGTCGGCAGCGTCGACCGCGCTTTTCACGGCGTCCGCTTGCTGGGCATGGACCATGGGAACTGCCAGTGCGGCAGCGAGAACGAAAAGCAGAGTACGCCGTTGCATATCAACTCCGGATAGTCGAGAAGATAACAGCGTGCTCTACCTGCGTTGCGATGTCAACCAGACAATAAATGGCCAGGCCGGCTCAAGCCGGATAGCGTACCTGGTCCAGCCACTCCAGCAAGGGAATGGTGGCCGGCAGCAGCGGACTGACGGAGTAGCCGCCCTGCCATGCGAAGGCCTGCCCTTCCAGGCTTTGCGGCTCGCCCGTCCACTCGCGGCTGATGTAGAAATACAAGCGCACGTGGGCGTGCTCGTAGACGTGTTCGACGCAGCACCAGGGTTCGGCGCTGACGACGTGTACGCCCAGCTCCTCGACGAATTCTCGCTGCAGGGCGTGGAAGATGTCCTCGCCCTGCTCGACTTTCCCGCCCGGGAATTCCCAATAGCCGGCATAGGGCTTGCCTTCCGGACGCTGGCCGAGCAGCACGTCGCCGTTCTCGCGCATCAGGATGCCGACGGCGACGTCGATCGGTTTCTTGCCTGCTTCAGCCATCGGCCTGCCCCAGCTTGCCCGCGTAATCCTTGGCGAACTGCCAGGCCACCCGTCCCGAACGCGAGCCGCGACCCAGCGCCCAGCGCAGGGCATCGGCGCGTGCGGCCTCGATCTGCCCGGGGGTGCAGCCGAAGCTTTGCAGCCAGTGGCCGACGATGTCCAGGTAGTCGTCCTGCTTGAAGGGATAGAAGGACAGCCACAATCCGAAGCGTTCGGACAGCGAGATCTTTTCCTCGACCGTCTCGCCGGGATGCAGGTCGCCGTCGTCGCCATGGCTGTAGCCGGTGTTGTCCGACATTTTTTCCGGCATCAGGTGACGGCGGTTCGAGGTCGCGTAGATCAGCACATTGTCCGACTGCGCCGTGATGCTGCCGTCCAGCGCCACCTTCAGCGCCTTGTAGCCGGCTTCGCCCTCTTCGAAACTGAGGTCGTCGCAGAAGATCACGAAGCGCTCCGGACGGCCAGCCACGAGGTCGACGATGTCCGGCAGGTCGGCCAGGTCCGTCTTGTCGACTTCGATCAGGCGCAGGCCCTGGCCGGCAAAGCCGTTCAGGCAGGCCTTGATCAGCGACGATTTACCGGTGCCGCGTGCGCCGGTCAGCAGCACGTTGTTGGCCGGGCGCCGCGCGACGAACTGGCGGGTATTCTGTTCGATCTGCTCCTTCTGGCGGCCGACGTGCTGCAGGTCGTCCAGCCGGATGTTCGACGCGTGCAGCACCGGCTGCAGGTACTTCTGGCCGTTGGGGCCGGCGCCGGGCCGCTTGCGCCAGCGGAAGGCGAAGCTGCGCCCCCACTCCGGCTCGCGCGGTACGGCCGGGGGCAGCATCGCTTCCAACCTGGCCAGCAGGTTCTCGGCGCGATGCAGAAACTGGTCGAGCTGGTTCATGAAGAGCGAAACTCAGGAGCGATAGTCGGCGTTGATCGAGACGTAGTCGTGCGACAGGTCGCAGGTCCAAACCGTGGCATTCGCATCGCCGCGGCCCAGTTCGACGCGCACCAGGATCTCGGCCTTCTTCATCACGCGCTGGCCGTCTTCTTCCTTGTACTCCGGGTTGCGGCCGCCGGCCTTCGCCACCAGCACGTCGTCCAGGTAGAGATCGAGCTTGGTGGTGTCCAGGTCGTCGACGCCGGCATAGCCGATCGCGGCCAGGATGCGGCCCAGGTTCGGGTCCGAGGCGAAGAAGGCGGTCTTCACCAGCGGCGAGTGGGCGATGGAATAAGCGATCTTGCGGCACTCTTCCATGTCGCGGCCCTGCTCCACCGAAATGGTCATGAACTTGGTCGCGCCTTCGCCGTCGCGGATGATCTGCTGGGCCAGGTGGGTCGAGATGCCGGTGACCGCGTCGCGCAGGGCGATGTAGTCGGGGCTGTCGGTCGAATCGATGCGAAGGGAGCCGGTACCCGTCGCCATCAGGATGAAGGAGTCGTTGGTCGAGGTGTCGCCGTCGATGGTGATGCAGTTGAAGGAGCGGTCGGCGGCGTAGCGCACCAGTTCGTCCAGCACGGGCTGGGCGACCTTGGCGTCGAAGGCAAGATAGCCCAGCATGGTCGCCATGTTCGGCTTGATCATGCCGGCGCCCTTGCTGATGCCGGTGAGCGTGACGGTGTGGCCGCCGATGGCCGTGGTGACCGAGGCCGCCTTCGGCTGGGTGTCGGTGGTCATGATGGCTTCGGCCGCGTTGAACCAGTTGTCCTGCTTCAGGTTCGCACAAGCGGCCGGCAGCGCGGCGACGATCTTCTGCACCGGCAGCTGTTCCAGGATCACGCCGGTCGAGAACGGCAGCACCTGCTGGGCGTCGATGCCGAGCAGGCGCGCCACTTCGTCGCAGGTGGCGCGGGCAGCAGCCAGGCCGGTCTCGCCGGTGCCGGCGTTGGCGTTGCCGGTGTTGACCACCAGCGCGCGGATCGGCTTGCCGCCATCGGCGGCGGCCGCCAGGTTGGCCTTGCTCACCTGGACCGGGGCGGCGCAGAAGCGGTTCTTGGTGAACACGCCGGAGACGGTGGCGCCTTCGGCGAGTTTCATCAGCAGCACGTCCTTGCGGTTCGGCTTCTTGATGCCGGCTTCGGCAAAACCGATGTCGATGCCATTCACGGGTTTCAGCTCACTGGCAACGGGCAGGGGAGAATTGACGGCCATGGTGTTCTCTACTCTCAAGGAAGGAAAGATTGACTAATCCGTTATTGTACCGCCAGCCGCCGCCGGGCAGCGCCGCGCCTTGTTTCATGACTATCCTGGTTAATGACTTTTTAAGACGAGTCGTTAATAATTGGAAACATAACAACGATCCGGCCCTCCCGTGAAAACTGTCCTCTCGTCCTCCCTGCTGGCGGCAGCGCTGCTGGCCGTCCCCGCGCTCGCCGCGGAACACCCGACCGTCGCCAAGGCCGCCGCCAGGCCCGCCCCGGGCCCGGTCGCGGACGCCCTGCAGTCCGCCCTGGGCGAGCTGCAGCTGGCCCAGGATCCGCGCCTGCCCCTGCCCGCCCAGCTGGACGGCATCGCGAGCGTGCGCTACACCCCGGAGACCGCCGCCAAGCTGCGCACGGTGTTCGGCAACGATCAGCCCTTCACGGTCGAACGGCAGCAGGCCAGGGCGGGCCGCCTGGCTTACCGGCTCGCCCTGCAGCCGCTGCACTACACGGGCCAGGACAATTCGCGCGTCGACTGGGACGCGGCCCTGCTCGATCTCGACATGGACAAGGCCGGCAAGACCGTCGGCTTCAAGGGCCATTGGACTACCCTGGCCGCCGAGGACCCGAACCTGCGCCTGAGCGCGGAAGGCATCACCGTGTCCGGGCACCAGTCCCGCAGCCGCGACAAGCTCTGGTTCGGCAACGGCCAGGTACGCATCGCCAGCGTGCGCGGCGTGGCCAAGCCCGGCGCCTCGGTCGTGACCATGGACGACGTGCGCGTGGGCTGGCGCAGCGTGGAGCATCCGAAGTCCATCGACATGCTGTTCCAGCAGCGGATCGGCGCCATCTCCGCCGCCGGCGAAAAGGTCGAGGACATCCGCTTCGACATGCGCTTCGTAAACATCGACCGGGCCTCGATGGCGGCGCTGCAGGAGGCCGGCGAGCGCCGCCGCGAACAGCTGAAGACGATGACGCCCGAGCAGCAGCTGGCGGCCATGAAGCCCTTGTTCCTCGACTTCGGCAAGGCCGCCATCGCGCGCGGCTCGGCCCTCGAGATCGACGAGATCAGCGCTCGCTTCCATGGCAACAAGGCCAGCATCCGCGGCCGCGTCGGCCTGCTCGGGGCGGTCGAGGCCGACCTGCAGGACATGAACACGCTGCTGAAGAAGATCGTGGCGCGCTTCGAGGTGCGGGTGCCGGTCGCGATGGTGCGCGACATCGCCGGCATCGTCGCCGCGCGCCAGGCGGCGCAGCAGGGCACGCCGCCGAATGGCATGAGCGCCGCCGGCATGGGCCAGACCATCAGCGACGTCATCGTCGGCAAGCTGGTCGGCGGCGGTTTTGCGCGCGTCGAGAACGATGTGCTGGTCTCGACCCTCGAGGTCAGGAACGGCAAGCTCACCGCCAACGGCAAGGAAATCGGTCTGCCGAAGCTGACGCCGGCCGGCACGGCCCCGGTCGTGACGCAACGCTCGAACCTGCCGCCGAACGCGCTTCAGGCGCGCCGCATCGAGGACAGCTGTGCCCTGCCCGACTTCCCGGACGAGGTGATGGCCCAGGACAAGCCGATCCGCGCCGGCTTCGCCTGGCGCGTCGACGAACAGGGCAAGGTGGAGAACGTGCGCGTGACGGCGCCCAGCGGCTATCCGGGCTGGGACCGGTCGATGACCGAGGTGCTGGGCCAGTGCCGCTACATCCCTGCCCTGCAGGACGGCAAGCCGATCGGGCTGCAGATCGACTGGAACGTGGCGCGCACCGCTGGCGGACCGCGCTCCCCTTCTCCCTCGCCTTGAGTAAGATCCCTCCCACCATGCGGAGACTTCCATGACCGAAACCCAACGCAGCACCTTGAGCGCCTGTTTTTCGCTGGCGATCATCCTGTGCGCCCTGTTCGTGACCCAGCGCTTCGTGCTGCCGCTGCTGTGGGCCGCGATCCTGTGCATCGCCACCTGGCCGCTCTACCGGCGCGCGCTGCGCCTCACCGGCAATCGCGAGATCCTGTCCGCGGCCCTGGTCACGCTGCTCGCCGCGCTGGTCTTCATCACGCCGCTGGCGCTGGGCGTGATCCAGGCCGCGCACCAGGCGCCGGCGCTGGCCCAGCTGGTCGCCAAAACCAATACCGACGGCCTGGCGGCGCCCGAATGGCTGCTGCGGATCCCGATGGCCGGCGACGCCATCTATAACTGGTGGCAGGCCACCCTGGGCCAGCCGCACGGCCTGGCGCACCTGCTGCAGGACGGCTCGGTCGGCCGCATGCAGTCGGCCAGCGAAGTACTCAAGCGGGTCGGCAGCGGCGTCCTGCACCGCCTGATCGACGTCGCCTTCGCCTTCCTCTGCCTGTTCTTCTTCTACAAGGACGGCCATGCGCTGCAGAGCCAGACCCATGCCATCGGCGCCCACCTGATCGGCGCCCAGCGCTGGGCCCTGTATTCGCTGAAGGTGCCGACCGCGGTGCGCGCCACCGTCAACGGCCTGGTGCTGGTCGGCCTGGCCGAGGGCGTCCTGCTGGGCATCGGCTACCAGTTCGCCGGCGTGCCGTCGGCGGTGCTGTGGGCGGCCGCCACCTGCGTGCTGGCGATCATCCCCTTCGGCGCGCCGCTGGCCTTCGGCGCCGTCGCCGCCCTGCTGCTCTTCCAGGGCAACGCGAGCGCCGCCGCCGCCATCGTCGCCCTTGGCGTGGTGGTGCTGTTCGTGGCCGACCACTTCGTGCGCCCGACCGTCATCGGCAACGCCACCAAGCTGCCCTTCCTCGCGGTCCTGCTGGGCATCCTCGGCGGGGTCGAGACCCTGGGCCTGATCGGCCTGTTCGTCGGCCCGGTGGTGATGACCCTGTTCGTCACCCTATGGCATGAAGAGAAGCGCTTCCGGCATGCGGGGACGCGGGATGCGGCCGGCTAGGCGGGATCCCGGGACCGCTCAGCCCTCGCTGCCCTTCACCGCGCGCAGTTCGCCGAACGGCGCCGGCGGCATGTGCATCATGAAGAAGCGGTCCACGTCCAGGCGCTCGCGCGCGGCCGCCTGCAGCAGCTCGCTCACCGCCTGCGGGCTGTTATAACCGGACGAGTCCTTCTGGAAGGGATCGCTGCCGTACAGCAGGCGGTGGCCGGGCAGCCAGGCCATCATCTGGCGCTCGGCGACGGCGCCGCGGATCGGATACAGCTCGATGCGGTTGGGTCCCGAGCCGATCACCGTCCTGCCGGCCACCAGGCGCAGGTCGGCCTTGCGCGGGGCCTGCTGCAGCGCGTCCGGACGGCCGGCATGGGAAGCCTCCAGGGTGCGCTTCACGATGGGGCTGGACAGGTCGAGGGCATACACCGGAATGCCGCGCGCGGCATATTCGCGGATGCCGGCCAGGTGCGGCCAGGAATCCGAGGTCGTCACCACGGCCTTGACCGGCTTGCCCGGATAGCGCGCCGCGGCCTCGGCCAGCACCTTGGACGAATAGGCGGACGAGAACGGCGCCTCGATCACGACCAGGCCGTCGCCCTGGTCGACGATGGCGACGTTCCAGGTCGATTCGATCAGCAGCACGCCGGGCGCGATCTCGGTCTTCTTCGCGCCCAGCGGCGTCATGGCCGGGTCGCGCGGCGGCTGCTTCGGATCGAAACGCGCCGCCACCGCCTCGGGCACCGTCGTCAGCGCCGGATCGTAGGGCGCGTCCACCTTCAGCGAACGCAGCATCAGGGTGCGGTCGGGCATGCCGTTGACCTGGATGTCCCACTGCATCGGGTAGCGCAGCCCGCTCTTGTCCAGGCGCCAGAAGCCCCAGCTCGTGCGCTGCACCACGTCGCCGAGGTAGGCCGTGTAGCCGCTGCGCGCGGCCGGGCCGGCGTATTCGAGCGCCGACGGCAGGTGGGTGTACTGGCTGAGATAGAGACGCGCGGGCGCACCGTCGAGCGTGAAGGCCACGACCTGGTGCGGTGCGCCGTGCACGACCTGGTCGGCCTCGCGGTGCGCATCCTTCGCATCGAGGGCGGTGAGCAGTGCCCGTTCCGGGCTCAGGGCCAGCGCCTCGGCGGCCAGCTGCGGTTCCTGGCTGCCGCCCGGCATCTGGCGCTCGCCCCAGGCCTGCATCGCCACCCCGTTGGCCACCAGCGTCGTCTGCGTGTAGCTGCCGGCTGGCGGCACGCGTACCTGCAGCTGGCGGCGCAGCGCCTGACGCGCGTGGTCGTGCAGTTCGGAGAGCTCGTGGAATTCGACCAGGTAAGGGCCTTCGGGGCGCTCCGACTGCTCCAGCATGTTGCGGTAGCCCGCCGATTCGAAGGCGACTGTCTTCACGCCGCGCAGCAGCGCCTCGCCGCCCTGCGCCGCGAGGGCCTGCTTCAGGATGGCGCTGGCGGCCGGATCGGCGGCGAAGGCGGGAACGGCGGCGGCGATGGCGCAGGCGGCGGCCAGCGCGGTGACGGAGCGGTGTCTCATGGGCTTCCTGATTTGTTCAGTATGTCGTGCAGCTTAACCCGGCGCCGGTCCGTCCACAACTGAACAAATTTCCATATGTATTTGATTCTTATGGCATTCCGGCGCGGTATCATTCACCGCTTGACCCTCACGCCACGTCAGGCTCCAGAATGGCGCCACGCTGAAGAAAGGAGATGTCCGCATGCTGAAAGTGGGAGAACTCGCCGCGCTTGCCAGGCTGACGGTACGCACGCTGCACCATTACGACAGCATCGGACTGCTCCAGCCTTCCGCGCGTTCCGATGCCGGCTACCGGCTCTACGACCGCAACGACGTGGCGCGCCTGCACCAGATCCAGGCCCTGCGTTCCTTCGGCATGAGCCTGGCCGACATCGGCCTTTACCTGGACAGTCCGGCGGGATCGCCGCTGGCGGTGATCGACCGCCAGCTGGCCACGCTCGACCGGCAGATGCTGGAAGCCGCGCGCATGCGCGAGCAGTTGCAGCGCCTGCGCGCCGAACTCGCAAGCGGCGGCCAGCCGGACCTGTCCACCTGGCTGGACTCACTGGAGCAGATGAGCATGTACGAAAAATACTTCACGCAGGACGAACTGGCCCGCCTTCCGATGTACCACGACGAGGCCATCAAGGCGCAATTCAAGCGCTTGACCGAAGAAGCGGAGGAGCTGATCCGCACGCAGGTAGCGCCGGATTCCGACACCGCCCGGGACTTCGGGCGGCGCTGGCTGGACGCCTTCGGGCGCGGCACCGGCGGCGACGCCGAACTGGCGGCGCGCGTCAACCTGATGGCCGAGCGCGAAAAAGGCTCGGTCAGCATGCCGGAGCACCTCATGCGCTACGTGATGGCGGTGATCGGCGAGCTGAAATACGCGATCTGGTCGCGCTACCTGGAGCCAAGCGTGATCGCGCGCATGCGCAGCCACTGGGCCCGCCGCGGCCACGAATGGGCGCCCCTGATCGGCCAGGTGCGCGAACAGATGCGCCGCGATCCGGATGCCGCGCAGCCGGCTTCCCGGGCGCTGGGGCGCCAGTGGATGGCGCTGTTCCACGATATGGTCGGTACCGACCCGGAGGCGGTGGCGGGTTTCCGCCGTGCGACCGAGGAAGAGTCGATGCTGCGCAAGGGGTCGGGGATCAGTGACGAGGCGGTGATCTGGTTGCGGAAGGGCTTGGCGGCTGGATGATAAAAAAGGCGCCCCACTGGGCGCCTTTCTTTTTTCCGCAATCCTTCGATTACGCCAGCTTGCCGTGGCAAGCCTTGAACTTCTTGCCGCTGCCGCAAGGGCAAGGATCGTTGCGGCCGACCTTCATGCCCATGTAGGTGGTGGCCGGATCGTCGCTCACCGCGGTGGTGCCCGCGGTGACCGCCTGCGGCGCCATCAGTTCTTCCGGCGCGGCGGTCGGGTCGAAGTCGGCGTGCTGGTAGTTCACGTTCTCCAGGTGCGCCGCGGCCGCTTGCATCGCCGCCTCGGCCGCCTCGACTTCCTCGCGGGTCTGGATGCGGACCGTCATGATGGTGCGGATCACTTCGTTCTTGATCTGGTCCAGCATGGCGCCGAACAGCTCGAAGGCTTCGCGCTTGTATTCCTGCTTCGGGTTCTTCTGGGCGTAGCCGCGCAGGTGGATACCCTGGCGCAGGTGGTCCAGCGCCGCCAGGTGCTCGCGCCAGTGGGTGTCGATATTCTGCAGCATGACGTTGCGCTCGAAGCCGCCGAAGGCTTCCTTGCCGACGATCGCGACCTTGCTATTGTAGGATTCGTCGGCGGCGGCCAGCACGCGCTCGAGGATGTCGTCGTCGTTCAGGTTCGGCTCGTCTTCCAGCATCTGCGCCAGCGGCACCGGCAGCGCCCACTCGTCGTTCAGGACGCGGGTCAGCGACGGGATATCCCACTGCTCTTCGACCGACTCGGCCGGCACGTAGGTGCGCACCACGTCGGTGAACACGCCCACGCGCAGGCTGGTGATCAGTTCCGACATGTCGGCCGACTCCAGCAGTTCGTTACGCTGGGTGTAGATCACCTTGCGCTGGTCGTTGGCGACGTCGTCGTACTCGAGCAGCTGCTTGCGGATGTCGAAGTTGCGGGCCTCGACCTTGCGCTGGGCCGACTCGATCGAGCGGGTCACGATGCCGGCCTCGATCGGTTCGCCTTCCGGCATCTTGAGGCGGTCCATGATCGCGCGCACGCGGTCGCCGGCGAAGATGCGCAGGAGCGGATCGTCGAGGGACAGGTAGAAGCGCGAGGAGCCCGGATCGCCCTGGCGGCCCGAACGGCCGCGCAGCTGGTTGTCGACGCGGCGGGATTCGTGGCGCTCGGTACCGATGATGTGCAGGCCGCCCTGCGCCACCACGTGGTCGTGCAGCGACTGCCATTCATCGCGCATCTTTTGCGACTGTTCGGTCTTCTGTTCCGGCGACAGCGACTCGTCGGCCTCGATGAACTGGATCTGCTTCTCGACGTTACCGCCGAGGACGATGTCGGTACCGCGGCCCGCCATGTTGGTGGCGATGGTGATCATCTGCGGACGGCCGGCCTGGGCGATGATTTCCGCTTCGCGGGCGTGCTGCTTCGCGTTCAGCACGTTGTGCGGCAGCTTGGCCTGGGTCAGGATCCCGGACAGCAGTTCCGAGTTCTCGATCGAGGTGGTGCCGACCAGCACCGGCTGGCCGCGCTCGTGGCAGTCGCGGATGTCGACCACCATCGCGTTGTACTTTTCCTCGGCCGATTTATACACCTGGTCCTGGCGGTCCTTGCGCTGCGACGGCTTGTTCGGCGGGATCACCACGGTCTCGAGACCGTAGATTTCCTGGAATTCGTAGGCTTCCGTGTCGGCGGTACCGGTCATGCCGGACAGCTTGGTGTACATGCGGAAGTAGTTCTGGAAGGTGATCGAGGCCAGGGTCTGGTTCTCGTTCTGGATGCGCACGCCTTCCTTGGCTTCGACGGCCTGGTGCAGGCCGTCGGACCAGCGGCGGCCCGTCATCAGGCGGCCGGTGAATTCGTCGACGATCACCACTTCGTTGTTCTGCACCACGTAGTGCTGGTCCTTGTGGTACAGGACGTGCGCGCGCAGGGCGGCGTACAGGTGGTGGATCAGGGTAATGTTGGCGGCGTCGTACAGCGAGGCGCCTTCCGGCAGCAGGCCCATCTTGGTCAGGATGGCTTCGGCCTTCTCGTGGCCGGCCTCGGTCAGCAGCACGGTGTGCGCCTTCTCGTCTTTGGTGTAGTCGCCCGGGACTTCGACCGTGCCCTTGCCGTCCGGGGTCTCTTCGCCGATCTGCAGGGTCAGCATCGGCGGGACTTCATTGATCTTGTGGTACAGGTCGGTGTGGTTCTCGGCCTGGCCGGAAATGATCAGCGGCGTACGGGCCTCGTCGATCAGGATCGAGTCCACCTCGTCGACCACGGCGAAGTTCAGGCCGCGCTGCACGCGTTCGCGCGCATCGTAGACCATGTTGTCGCGCAGGTAGTCGAAGCCGTATTCGTTGTTGGTGCCGTAGGTGATGTCGGAGCCGTAGGCCTTCTGCTTGCTGTCGTGATCCATCTGCGACAGGTTGATGCCGGTGGTCAGGCCGAGCCAGCCGTACAGGCGGCCCATCTGCTCGGCGTCGCGCTGCGCCAGGTAATCGTTGACGGTCACCACGTGCACGCCCTTGCCGGACAGCGCATTCAGGTAGACCGGCAGGGTTGCCATCAGGGTTTTACCTTCGCCGGTGCCCATCTCGGCGATCTTGCCATAGTGCAGGACCATGCCGCCGATCAGCTGCACGTCGAAGTGGCGCATCTTCATCACACGCTTGGCGGCTTCGCGGCAGACGGCAAACGCTTCCGGCAGGATGTCGTCGAGCGAAGCGCCGCCGGCGATCCGCTCCTTGAATTCGGGGGTCTTGGCCTGGAGTTCGGCATCCGACAGCTTTTCCATCTGCGGCTCGAGCGCATTGATGTCGCGCACGGTTTTTTGGTATTGCTTGAGCAGTCGCTGGTTACGGCTGCCGAAAATCTTGGTCAGGAATGACATGCTGTGTTCTTAAAAAGTACGCCGCGAAAAAGCCATGGATGATATCAAAATAATATCCGCCGACGACCGCCTATGGCAAAAAGCCACCGATTTTATCATGCGATCCGGCCACACTTGGGGGTGAACGGGCGCATCACAAGTGCAGGCGGACAAAGAATGTTATCAAATTGCACTCGAAAGCACGTTTACCGTACGTTTCTTTATGAGCACGGCCTGGCTGTGGTATGTTCCGCCCATGCAGTCACCCAAGCCTCCCTATCATATCTACGGCACCAAGGTTCGCCGCACGTCGATCGAGGCGACCGACTTCCTGCGCCGTAACGACCGCATGGCCGCCCTGCTGCCGGCCGCCACCCGCATGGCCAGCCTGCAAAAAGAGGTGCGCCTGATCCTGCCGCCGATGTACGCCAACTGCGAGGCGCTGGCGATCCAGGATGGCGTGCTGACCCTGGCCGTGCCCTCCTCGGCCGTGGCCGCCAAGCTCAAGCAGCAGGCGCCCAAGCTGCAGGCGGCACTGCAGAAGAAGGGCTGGCAGGTGGACTCGGTGCGGATCAAGATCCAGGTGGGACGCGCGCTGCCGGCTGAACCGGAGGGTTTGAAGCCGTCCTCGCTGGAACTGCCGCCGACGGCGGTGCAGGCCTTCGAGGAGCTGGGGGATGCTTTGCCGGAATCGCCGCAGAACGCGCAGTTGATTGCGGCGATCAGGCGGCTGGCGGAGAGGCGCAAGAATAAATAGCGGTCACGAAGACCGTCGTTCCCGCGGAGGCGGGAATCCGAGTTTGCTAGCGTACTGGTGGCTTATAACGGTAGTGGAACGCACCGAACTTGGGTCCCCGCCTGCGCGGGGACGACGTTGTTCAGGGCTTCAGGTTAAAGCCCACTCCCGCTCCATCTGCGCCCCATACGACACCGGCGCCCGCTCCTGCTGGTCGAAGGTGACGATCTCGTAGGCTTCCGGATGCGCCAGCAGTTCGCGCAGCAGCAGGTTGTTCAGGCCGTGGCCGGATTTGTGGGCTTCGTAGCTGGCCAGCAGCGGGTGGCCGACCAGGTAGAGGTCGCCGATCGCGTCGAGGATCTTGTGGCGCACGAACTCGTCTTCGTAGCGCAGGCCGTCGGCGTTCAGGATCCGGTACTCGTCCATCACGATCGCGTTTTCCAGCGAACCGCCGCGGGCCAGGCCCATGCCGCGCAGGCTTTCGACGTCCTGCATGAAGCCGAAGGTGCGGGCGCGCGCCACGTCGTGCACGTAGGAGACCTTGCCGAAATCGACCTCGGCGCGCTGCATGGTGCCGTCGACGGCCGGGTGGTTGAATTCGATGAAGAAGTCGAGCCTGAATCCGTCGAAAGGCGTGAGGCGGGCCCACTTCTCGTTGTTGCCGCTGCCCTGGCGCACTTCGACCGGCTCCAGCACGCGGATGAATTTCTTGGCCGAGGCCTGCTCCTGCACGCCGGCCTGCTGCAGCAGGAAGACGAAGGACGAGGCCGAGCCGTCCATGATCGGGATCTCTTCGGCGGTGACGTCGACGTACAGGTTGTCGATGCCGAGGCCGGCGCAGGCCGACATCAGGTGCTCGACGGTCGAGACGCGCGCATTGTCCTTGCTGAGGACCGAGGCCATGCGGGTGTCGCCGACGATTTCCGCGTTCGACGGAAACTCGACCACGGGGTCGAGATCCACGCGGCGGAACACGATGCCGGTGTCGACGGCAGCCGGACGCAGGGTCAGCTCGACCTTGGTGCCCGAGTGCAGGCCGACGCCTGTCGTGCGCACCAGCTGTTTGATTGTTCTTTGTTTGAGCATCGTTCGATTATATAGGAGGCCCTGTTTCTTCGCCCTGGCCTCCCTCGGCCGGTGGCAGGAACACCACGTTTTCAGGGATGTTCCCCCTCCGCGTGGGTGGATTCGTGGCGGATCAGGTACAGGCCGCTGCCGATGATGATTGCCGCACCGATGAGAGTGTATTGATCGGGCAAGGTTTGCCACAACACCCAGTCGATCCCGATGCCGCAGGCCAGGGCCGTGTACTCGAAGGGCGCGACCACCGAGGCTTCGCCATGGCTGAAGGCTTCGGTGATCGCCAGCTGGGCCAGGAAACCGCTGAGCGCCAGGCCGCCCAGCAGCGGCAGGTGGCGCACCTCGACCGGGGTCCAGGAAGGCGCGGCCAGCGCAGTGGCGCCGAGGGCCATCAGCAGCATCAGCCAGAACACCATCTGCTCGCTGCTGTCGCTGCGCGCCAGCACCCGGCCGGTCACCGCCGACACCGCGTAGAACACGGCCGCCAGCAGGATCGCCAGTCCGCCCAGCGTGAGGAAGCCCTCGCCGCTGGGCCGCAGTACCACCAGCACGCCGGCCATGCCGACCGCGATCGCCAGCCAGCGCGCAGCGTTCACGCGCTCCTTCAGCACGAACACGGACAGCGCCGTGATCAGGATCGGGCCGATGAAGAAGATCGTATAGGCCTCCGCCAGCGACAGTCCCCTCACCCCATAGGCGAACAGGGCCAGCATGAAGATGCCGATCAGCGCGCGCAGCAGGTGCAGCGGCCAGCGGACTTGCAGCATCGTGCGAAAGCCGCCGCGCCATGCCACCCAGGCGCACACCAAAGGCAGCGACGACAGGGAACGCAGGGACGCCACCTGCATCGCCGGGAATTCGGCGGACAGCAGCTTCATGATCGTGTCCATGACCGAGAACATCAGCACCGCCGCCAGCATCGCGCGGATGCTGCGCAGGTTGCCGCTCAATCTGCTGCCTTGCGCCGTGGTGCTCGGATTCACAGGTGCTTCTCCATGAAGACCGACAGCGGGTCGGGCTGATAATCGCCGAAGGGGCCGCAGCGCGCGAAGCCGAAGCGTTCGTACAGGGCGATGGCGTCTGACTGGTGGATGCCGGTCTCCAGCTTCAGCACGCGCAGGCCGGACATGGCGGCGAACATCGCGATGTGTTCCATCAGCTTGCGGCCGGTGCCGAGGCCGCGCCTGGCTTCGTCGACGAACATGCGCTTGATCTCGCCATAGCCTTCGTCTTCGCCCTCGGCATCGCGCCGGACCAGGGCGGCGCAGCCGCTAGCTGCGCCGTCGACGCCGCGCGCGACCAGGAACAGGACGTCGCCGCGCATCAGCGAGGCGATGTCCATCAGGTGGTTGCTCTCGGATGGATAGAGGGAGGCGCAGTAGGCGTCGAGGCGCGCCAGCATGTCGCGCACTTCCGGCTGGTCGGGGGATTCGGTATTGATGATCATGGTGATAAAAAACGGCGCCGCAGCGCCGTTCGTCAGCGTAGCGGGATGATTAGCCGATCTGTTCCAGCAGCTTCTCGGCCGACGAGACTGCGAAGCCGCCGCCGTTCTCGAGGTTCAGCTGCTTGACCACGCCGTCCTCGACCAGCATCGAGTAGCGCTGGCTGCGCACGCCCAGGCCCTTGGCGCTCAGGTCGAACTCCAGGCCCAGCGCCTTGGTGAAGGTGCCGCTGCCGTCGGCCATCATGCGGACGATGCCGGTGGCTTTCTGGTCGCGGCCCCAGGCGCCCATCACGAAGGCGTCGTTGACCGACACGCACCAGATCTCGTCCACGCCCTTGGCTTTCAGCTGGTCGGCCAGCTGGATGTAGCCCGGCAGGTGCTGGGCCGAGCAGGTCGGGGTATAGGCGCCCGGCAGGCCGAAGATGGCGATGGTCTTGCCCTTCACGAGGTCCGCGACGTTGAAGGTATTCGGGCCGAGGGAGCAGCCTTCGGTTTCGGTTTCGATGAATTCCGACAGGGTCGCTTCCGGCAGGCGGTCGCCGATCTGGATGGTCATATCAGGTACTCCATGTTGTGATTATCAGAACCCGCAAGTATGCCTGATCTGGCGAAATTCGGGGTCAGAGCACTTTATTCCAACCTTTCGGGGTCAGAGCACTTTTCTGAACAATGTCCCGCAGATCAGTTTTTATCGGACGCCCTGATGGCTTTTGCTTGGCGGCGGAACGATCGGTCATCGGAAACCGGTCAAGTTATGCGCGGCAAAGCAATTGCCCATAAAAGTGCTCTGACCCCGAATTTGTTGGGAAATGTGCTCTGACCCCGAATTTTGAGCAAAACAAAAGGCCAGTACCGCTTGGTCGGTACTGGCCCTTGCATCATGGAGTTTTGGCTTGCTTAGTCGGCTTGCTTGCGCAGGAAGGCCGGGATGTCGTAGGTTTCGACACCGTTGTTCTGCATCGCGCGGACCTGCTCGGAGGCCTGTTCGCGGCGCCACACGGCAGGCTGCTTCATGCCTTCCATGTGGCCGGCGCCGGCGATCGAGCCCATGCCCATGCCGCCAGTGGCCATGGTCGGTGCGCCGGACATGACCGGGGCGCCGTAGGTGCCGGTACGCAGGACCTGCTGCGGCTGCACCAGCGAGATGCTGGCCTTGTTCTTGCCCAGGCCGGTCGCGACCACGGTCACGCGCAGTTCGTCGCCCATCGCGTCGTCGTAGGCGATACCCTGGGCGATGGCGGCGTCCGGAGCGGCGAAGGCGCGCACCGCGGCCATCACTTCCTTGATTTCCTTACCCTTCAGGTTGCGCGACGCGGTGACGTTCACCAGCACGCCCTTGGCGCCCGACAGGTCGATACCGTCCAGCAGCGGCGAAGCCACGGCCTGTTCGGCGGCGATGCGCGCGCGGTCCACGCCCGATGCGGTCGCGGTGCCCATCATGGCCTTGCCCTGCTCGCTCATGATGGTCTTGACGTCGTTGAAGTCGACGTTGATGTGGCCCGGCACGTTGATGATCTCGGCGATACCGGCAACGGCGTTGTTCAGCACGTCGTCGGCATGCTTCATCCAGTCCAGCATGCAGTCGTCTTCGTAGATGTCTTCCAGCTTCTCGTTCAGGATCACGATCAGCGAGTCGACGTGCTTGGTCAGTTCTTCCAGGCCGGCTTCGGCCACGTCCATGCACTTCTGGCCTTCGTAGGAGAAGGGCTTGGAAACCACGGCGACGGTCAGGGCGCCCAGGTTCTTGGCCACTTCGGCCACGATCGGGGCGGCGCCGGTGCCGGTGCCACCGCCCATGCCGGCAGCGATGAAGACCATGTGCGCGCCGCGCAGCGAGTCTTCGATGCGCGCGCGCGACTGCTCGGCCAGCTGGCGGCCGACTTCCGGGCGCATGCCTGCGCCCAGGCCGGAATCGCCGATCTGGATGATGTTGTGCGCGCCCGAAGCGGCCAGCGCCTGCGCGTCGGTGTTTGCGGCGATGAACTCCACACCGGAAACACCCTTGTTGATCATGTGCTGCACCGCATTACCACCCGCGCCGCCAACACCGACAACCTTGATGACGGTGCCCAGTGATGCGTTATCGACCATATCAAACTCCATGATGAACTCCTAATCTCTCAAAGTGCCGTTTCCAAGCTCGAACCCTCACAGAAAGGCTGTCAAAACTCGAGATTGGAAACACGCGTCTATTTTAAAAATAATTTACGAACGTTACCAAGCAAAACCGTTACCACTTGTTACGAAAACCTTTAGAAGTTCCCTAAAAACCACTCTTTCATCCGCTGCCATACCGCTTTCACCGATCCATCCTGACGCGTGACGATGTGCCCGCGCAGATACTGCTTCTTCGCCTCCAGCAAAAGACCGAGGACCGTGGCGTAACGCGGGCTGCGCACCACGTCGGCCAACTGGCCGCGATACTCCGGCGTGCCGAGGCGCGCCGGCTTCAGGAAGATGTCTTCGGCCATCTCGATCATGCCCGGCATGATCGAGGAGCCGCCGGTCAGCACGATGCCCGACGACAGCACGCCTTCGTAGCCGGACTCGCGCACCACCTGGTGCACCATCGCGAACAGCTCCTCGACGCGCGGCTCGATCACGGCGGCCAGCGCCTGGCGCGACAGCGAACGCGGACCGCGGTCGCCCAGGCCCGGCACTTCCAGGGTCTCGCCCGGATCGGCCAGCACCTGCTTGGCCACGCCGTAGCGGATCTTGATCTCTTCCGCTTCGCCGGTTGGGGTACGCAGGGCCATCGCGATGTCGCTGGTGATCTGGTCGCCGGCGATCGGGATCACGGCCGTGTGGCGGATCGCGCCGTCGCTGAAGACGGCGATGTCGGTGGTGCCGCCGCCGATGTCGATCAGGACCACGCCGAGTTCCTTCTCGTCGTTGGTCAGCACGGAATCGGCGGACGCCATCGGCTGCAGGATCAGGTCGGAGACCTCGAGTCCGCAACGGCGCACGCACTTTACAATATTCTGTACCGCGGACACCGCACCTGTAACAATGTGCACGCGCACTTCCAGGCGGATGCCGCTCATGCCGATCGGCTCGCGCACGTCTTCCTGGTTGTCGACGATGAATTCCTGCGGCACCGTATGCAGCAACTGCTGGTCGGTCGGGATGTTGACCGCCTTCGCCGTCTCGATCACGCGCGCCACGTCGGTCGCGGTGACCTCCTTGTCCTTGATCGCCACCATGCCGCTCGAGTTGAACGAACGGATATGGCTGCCGGCGATGCCCGCATACACGTTGCGGATCTTGCAGTCGGCCATCAGCTCGGCTTCTTCGAGGGCGCGCTGGATCGATTCGACGGTCGCTTCGATGTTGACGACAACGCCCTTCTTCAAACCTTTCGACTCGTGCTGGCCGAGTCCAATTACTTCATGGCGCCCATCGGCCATCACCTCGGCCACCACCGCCACCACCTTCGAGGTGCCGATGTCGAGGCCGACGATCAGGTTCTTTGCGTCTTTTGTCATGTTTGCTGTCGCCTGCTTGATTAAGTTTGCTTTGTTGTTTTGTTGCTTGCTTTTTTCTTTGCCGCCTTGACCGGCTTGGTGGCATCAAGCGGCACGCTCAATGCCGCCGACGACAGCGCCAGCCCGTTCGGATAGCGCATGTCGATCGTGTCGATGCGTCCCTCCTGCAGGCGGGCGGTGAGCTGCGGGTAGATGCTCACCAGGCGCTGCACGCGGGCCTTCATGCCATCCTTGCCCAGCTCGCGGCCGAGCTCCACGCTCATGCCGTTGTCCAGCCGGACAGTCCAGGCGTAGCGCTTCGACAGGCTGAGCGAAGCCGGCACCAGGCGGATCGGCGCGAACAGGCCGCGCAGTTCGGCAAATCGGGCCAGCACTTCCTTCTCGCTGCCGGGAGGACCATCGAAAGCAGGCAGCTCGTGGTCCTCGTCGGCTTCGGCCAGGTTGGCGGTGAAGACGTCGCCTTTGACGGAGAGCAGGCGTCCGTCCTCGCCCCAGGTACCGAGCGCTTCGTGCTCCTCGACCTGGACGATCAGCTGGTTCGGCCACTCGCGGCGCACGCTGGCCTTGCGGACCCAGGGCACGGCCTCGAAGGTGGCGCGCACCTGTTCCAGGTCGGAAGTGAAGAAATTCCCCTTGATCTTGCCCAGCACGCCATTGCGCACCGTGAGTTCGTTCACGTGCTGCAGGTCCAGGCCGTACATGCTTTCGACACGCACCGCACGCAGGGTGAACATCGGGCGCTGCGACAGCCACCAGACGCCCGACGCGATACAGGCGAGCGCCACCAGCGCGGTAATCGCGCCGGAGGTTGCGTTCAGGGCTCGCGCGTCATGCCACATCTTGTTACGCCTTTTCCTTCTTCTGGCCAATCTTCAGCGACGCCGAGCGCAGGATCTCGACGCACAGGTCTTCATAGCTGGTGCCCTCCGCGCGCGCCGCCATCGGCACCAGCGAGTGCGAGGTCATGCCCGGCGAGGTATTCACTTCCAGCAGGAAGAACTGCTGGTCGGACTCGCGCAGCAGCACGTCGATGCGGCTCCAGCCTTCGCAGCCGAGGGCGCGGTAGGCCTTCTCGACCTCGCGCTGGATCGCGGCGGTCAGGTCCGCGTCAAGCGGCGCCGGGCAGTAGTACCTGGTGTCGTCCGTGAAGTACTTGTTCTGGTAGTCGTAATTGCCTTCCGGGGCGACGATCTCGATGATCGGCAACGCGCGGGCGGCGGGACCGCTGCCCAGCAGCGGCACCGAGAATTCGCGGCCTTCGATGAACTGCTCGGCCAGCACCCGCGTGTCGTACTTGCGGGACAGCTCGACGGCGGCCTGCAGCTCTTCCCGACGGGTCACCTTGGTGATGCCGATGCTCGAACCTTCCAGCGGCGCCTTGACGATCAGCGGCAGGCCGAGGTCGGCCACCACCTTGTCCAGATCGGTGTCGTCGTCGATGACGGCGTACTTCGGCGTCGAGACGCCGTTCGCCAGCCAGACGATCTTGGTGGTGATCTTGTCCATGCCGACGCTCGAAGCCATCACGCCGCTGCCGGTATAGGGGATGCCGAGCTGCTCGAGGGCGCCCTGCAGGCTGCCGTCCTCGCCGTAGCGGCCGTGCAGCGCGATGAAGACGCGGTCGAACTTTTCGGCGGCCAGTTCGGCCAGCGAGCGTTCGGCCGGATCGAAGGCATGGGCGTCCACACCCTTCGATTGCAGCGCCTGCAGCACGCCGGTGCCGGACAGGATCGAGATCTCGCGCTCGGCCGAGCGGCCGCCGAACAGGACGGCGACTTTACCGAGTTCCTTGATTTCAGTTTGAGTAAGCGTACTCATAATCAGCTCTTAATTCGCTACCTTTTGAAGCAGTGTTAATTGGTGCGGAACGCCGCCGATCGAGCCGGCGCCCATGGTCAGCACGACGTCGCCGTCGCGCGCCACCTTCAGGATCGTCGCCGGCATGTCGGCGATCGATTCCACGAAAATCGGTTCGATCTGGCTGCCGGCGCGCAGCGCGCGCGCCAGCGCACGGCCGTCGGCCGCCACGATCGGGGTTTCGCCGGCCGCGTACACCTCGGCCAGCAGCAGCACGTCCGGCGCCGCCAGCACCTTGACGAAGTCCTCGAACAGGTCGCGGGTGCGGGTATAGCGGTGCGGCTGGAAGGCCAGCAGCAGGCGGCGGCCCGGATAGGCCGCGCGCGCGGCCGCCAGGGTCACCTGGGCTTCGACCGGATGATGGCCGTAGTCGTCCACCAGGGTGAAGCTGCCGCCGGACTCCAGGGGGATCTCGCCGTAGCGGGTGAAGCGGCGGCCGACGCCGCGGAACTCCGCCAGGCCCTTGGCCGTGGCTTCGTCCGGCACGCCGATCTCGCGCGCGATCGCGATCGCCGAGCAGGCGTTCAGCACGTTGTGCATGCCGGGCTGGTTCAGCATGAAGGTGGTGTCGGGATAGCCTTCCTGGCGCACCGTGAAGCGCATGCGGGTGCCGTCGGCGTGGGCGTCCAGCGCGCGCACCTCCGCATCTTCCGAAAAACCGTAGGTCGTCACCGGCTTGGTCACCTGCGGCAGGATGGCGCGCACGTTGACGTCGTCGATGCACATCATCGCGCGGCCGTAGAACGGCAGGCGGTGGGTGAAGTTCACGAACGCCGCCTTCAGCTTCTCGAAGTCGTGCTCGTAGGTGTCCATGTGGTCGGCGTCGATGTTGGTGATCACCTCGATCATCGGCGACAGGTTCAGGAAGGAGGCGTCGGACTCGTCGGCCTCGGCCACGATGTAGTCGCCGGTGCCCAGCTTGGCGTTGGCGCCGGCGCTGTTCAGGCGGCCGCCGATCACGAAGGTCGGGTCCATGCCGCCTTCGGCCAGCACCGAAGCCACCAGGCTGGTGGTGGTGGTCTTGCCGTGGGTGCCGGCGATCGCGATGCCGCGCTTCAGGCGCATCAGTTCGCCCAGCATGATGGCGCGCGGCACCACCGGGACCTTGGCGGCGCGTGCGGCCACCACTTCCGGGTTCGCTTCGTTGACGGCGGTCGAGGTGACCACGGCATCGGCGCCGCGCACGTGTTCTTCCGCGTGGCCGATGTGAACCGTCGCGCCAAGTTCGGCCAAACGCTGACTGGCGGCGTTCGAGGCCAGGTCCGAACCGGACACCTTGTAGCCGAGGTTCAGCAGCACCTCGGCGATGCCGCTCATGCCGCTGCCGCCGATGCCGACGAAGTGAATGTGTTTGATCTTGTGTTTCATTTGCTGCCTTTGCTCAGTTCTTCCAGCACCTGCGCGATCGCCGCATTGGCGTCGCGCCGGCCGACTGCCTGCGCCGCTTCCGCCATGCGGAGGCAGTCGTCGCGGGAGGTCGTTTGCAGCAGCTTCGCCAGCTGCTGCGGGTTCAGCTCGCCCTGCGGCAAATGGATGGCCGCCTTCTGCCCCGCCATCCAGACCGCGTTGTCGCGCTGGTGGCTGGTGGTGCTGGCGATGAAAGGCACCAGCACGCTGGCGACGCCGGCGGCGGTCAGTTCCGACACCGTGATCGCGCCGGCGCGGCAGATCACCAGATCGGCATTCGCGTACTCCGCCGCCATGTCGTCGATGAAGTCGACCACATTGGCCTGCACGCCGGCGCTTGCATAGGCCGCGCGCAGGGCGTCGATGTTCTTCTTGCCCGACTGGTGGGTGACGACGGGGCGCAGGCCTTCCGGAATCAGGGCCAGGGCCGCCGGCACGCTGTCGTTCAGGACCTTCGCGCCGAGGCTGCCGCCCACCACCAGGATGTTCAGCGGGCCGCTGCGATTCGCGAAGCGGTGGCCCGGCGACGGCATCTCCAGGATCTCCTTGCGCACCGGGTTGCCGGTGACGACCGCCTTGCCGGCCGCTTTGCCGAAGTCGGCCGGGAAGCCGAACAGCACGCGCTGGGCCATCGGTGTCAGGGTCTTGTTCGACAGCAGCAGCGCGGCGTCGGCATTCACCAGCGCCAGCGGCACGCCGCGCGAACGCGCCATCATCCCGCCCGGCACGGTCACGTAACCGCCCATGCCCAGCACCACGTCCGGCTTGCGGGCGGCGATGAAGCGACGGCAGGCGGCAAACGCGCCCAGCATCTTGAAGGCGCCGGAGATGGTGTGGCCCAGGCCCTTGCCGCGCAGGCCGGCGAAGTCGATGCTGTCCATCGGGATGCCGTGCTTCGGCACGATGTCCTTCTCCATGCCGTGGGCGGTGCCCAGCCAGCTCACTTCCCAGCCGCGCTCGCGCATCGACTGGGCGATCGCGATGCCGGGGAAGATGTGGCCGCCGGTACCGGCCGCCATGATCATCAGACGCTTGCTCATTTGATCGCTCCCTGGCGGCCGCCGCGCATGCGGACGCGGTTTTCGTAATCGATGCGCAGCAGGATCGCCAGGCCGACGCAGTTGAACATCAGGCCGGAACCGCCGTAGCTCATCAGCGGCAGGGTCAGGCCCTTGGTCGGCAGCAGGCCGAGGTTCACGCCCATATTGATGAAGACCTGCACGCCCAGCCAGATGCCGATGCCCTTCGCGGCCAGGCCGGCGAAGTGCTGCTCCAGCGCGATCGCCTGGCGGCCGATGTCGAACGCGCGTTTCACTAACCAGTAGAACAGGCCGACCACGACCAGCACGCCGGCCAGGCCGAGCTCTTCGCCGATCACGGCCATGATGAAGTCGGTATGCGCTTCCGGCAGGTAGTGCAGCTTCTCGACGCTGCCGCCCAGGCCGACGCCGAACAGCTCGCCGCGGCCGAAGGCGATCAGCGAATGGGTCAGCTGGTAGGCCTTGTCGAGCGCATTGCCCTCTTCCCACGGATTCATGTAGGCGAACATGCGGGCGCGGCGGAAGGGCGAGAGCGCGATGATGGTCGAGAACACCATTACCAGCACGGCGCCGATGCCGCCGAACCAGATCATATTGAAGCCGCCCAGGAACAGGATGCCCATCGAGATGCAGACGATCACGCCGAAGGCGCCGAGGTCAGGCTCGAGCAGGAGCAGCACACCGACCAGCGCCATCGCGGCGGCCATCGGCATGAAGCCCTTGGTCAGCTTGTGCATGTATTGCTGCTTGCGCACCGTGAAGTCGGCGGCGTACAGCACCGCCACCACCTTCATGATCTCGGACGGCTGGCCGATTCGCAAAGGCAGCCAGCGGCGCGCGCCGTTCACCGAGACGCCGACGCCCGGCACCAGCACGATGGCCAGCATGATCAGGGTGACGACGAACATCAGCGGCGCGAAGCGCTGCCATACCGCCACCGGGATGCGGAAGGCGAACAGGCCGAACAGCAGCGAGACCGCGATGAACATCGCCTGGCGCAGCAGGAAGTAGTTGTTCTTGCCGCCCAGGTAGGCGAACTTGGGCGAATCCGGCAGCGCGATCGAGGCCGAATACACCATCACCATCCCGAACAGCATCAAGAGGACCACGACCCATACCAGCGGCTGGTCGTATTCCATCATGCGCGACGGCCGCGCACGCGCGGCGATCGCCGCATCGTCCGAGGATCCGCCAAACTTGAAGGGAAGCTGGAAGGCCATCAGATGTCCTGCCCCTTCTCGAGCGCGATCTCGCGCACGGTGTCGACGAAGACCTGGGCGCGGTGCGCGTAATTGGTGAACATGTCCAGGCTGGCGCAGGCCGGCGACAGCAGCACCACGTCACCCGGCTTGGCCAGGCCGCCGGCGCGGCGGGTCGCTTCCGGCAGGCCCGGCAGGTCGAAGCACGGCACGCCGCTCGCTTCGATGGCGGCCTTGATCGCCGGCCCATCGCGGCCGATCAGCAGCACTGCCTTCACGTAGCGCGAGCACGGACCGGCCAGCGGTGCGAAGTCCTGGCCCTTGCCGTCGCCGCCGGCGATCAGCAGGATCTGGCGGCCGGTCTCGCCGAAGGTCTGGCCCAGGCCTTCCAGCGCGGCGACGGTGGCGCCGACATTGGTGCCCTTGCTGTCGTCGTAGTACTCGACCTCGTCGATGCTGGCGACCAGTTCGACGCGGTGCGGCTCGCCCTGGTATTCGCGCAGGCCGTGCAGCAGCGGCGCCAGCGGCAGGCCGCAGGCGCGGCACAGGGCCAGCGCGGCCAGCGCGTTGGAGGCGTTGTGGATGCCGCGGATGCGCAGGGCGTCGGCCGGCATCAGGCGGTTGATCACCACTTCCTGCGGCTCTTCCGGCTCATTTTTCTTGCGCTTCTTCTCCGGTTCCTCGGCCGGATTCGCATTCGCCAGCCACAGCACGCCGCGCTCGTTCACCAGGCCAAAGCTGCCCGGCGCGTCCGGTTCGCCCGTGCCGAAGGTGGTGACTTGCACATCCGGATTCGTCATGCGCATCACGGTGGCGTCGTCGCGGTTCAGCACGCGGACCGTGTCCTTGCCGAAGATGCGCGCCTTGTCGAAGGCGTAGGCGGTCATGCTGCCGTGCCAGTCCAGGTGGTCCTGGGTCAGGTTCAGGACGGTGGCGGCATCCGGGTTCAGGCTGAAGGTGGTGTGCAGCTGGAAGCTGGACAGTTCCAGGACCCAGGCCTGCGGCAATTCTTCCTTGTCGAGGACTTCGCGCAGCACGTCCAGCGCGGCCGGGCTGATGTTGCCGGCCACGCGGGTGGTGAAGCCGGCGCGGCGGCACAGCAGGCCGGTCAGGCTCGTCACCGTGGTCTTGCCGTTGGTGCCGGTGATGGCGATGACTTTCGGCGCATAGCCGCGGGTGGTCTTCAGGTCGGACAGCGCCTGGGCGAACAGCTCGATCTCGCCCCACACGGGGATATTGCGGGCGGCCGCGCCCGGTGCGATCTCGGCCAGCTCGCGTTCCGGCGCCAGGCCCGGGCTGACGGCGACGAAGTCGACGCCGTCCAGCAGCGCGACGGTAAAGGCGCCGCCGATGAAGTCCGCAGTCGGCACGGCCTGGCGCAGCGCGACCAGGCGCTGCGGCTCGGTACGCGTATCGGCCACGCGCACCTGGGCGCCGCAACGCGCCAGCCATTGCGCCATCGCGAGGCCCGATTCGCCAAGTCCGAGTACCAGTGCGGTTTTGCCTTCGTAGTTCATCGTTCGGTCAACAATTCCCGGTTTAACGCAGTTTGAGGGTCGAGATGCCGATCAGGACCAGGATGATGGTCACGATCCAGAAACGCGCCACGACCTTGGTTTCCTTCCAGCCCTTCTGTTCGAAATGGTGGTGCAGCGGCGCCATCAGGAACACGCGGCGGCCGGCCCCGTAACGCTTCTTGGTGTACTTGAACCAGCTCACCTGGATGATCACCGACAGGGTCTCGGCCACGAACACGCCGCCCATGATGAACAGCACGATTTCCTGACGCACGATGACGGCGATGGTGCCGAGCGCGCCGCCCAGCGCCAGCGCGCCGACGTCGCCCATGAACATCTGCGCCGGGTGCGCGTTATACCAGAGGAAGGCCAGGCCCGCGCCCGCCATCGCGCCGCAGAAGATCAGCAGTTCGCCAGCGCCCGGGATGTGCGGGATGAACAGGTATTTCGAATAGGTGGCGTTACCGGTCAGGTAGGCGAACAGGCCCAGGGCGCCGCCCACCATCACGGTCGGCATGATGGCCAGGCCATCCAGGCCGTCGGTGAAGTTGACCGCGTTCGAGGCGCCCACGATCACGCAATAGGTCAGCGCGATGAAGCCCCACACGCCCAGCGGATAGCTGATGCTCTTGAAGAAGGGGACGATCAGGTCGGCCTTGGGCGGCAGGTCCATCGAGAAGCCCGACTGCACCCAGGCGAAGAAGAGCTGCCACACTTCCCACGGGGTCGCGGCCGAGACCGAGAATGCCAGGTACAGCGAGGACGTGATGCCGATCAGCGACATCCAGAAGTATTTTTCGCCCGAACGCATGCCTTCCGGGTCCTTGTAGACCACCTTGCGGTAGTCGTCGACCCAGCCGATCGCGCCGAAGCCGAGCGTAACCACCAGCACCGGCCAGATCAGGCGGTTCGACAGGTCGCACCACAGCAGGGTCGAGACGCCGATGGCGATCAGGATCAGCACGCCGCCCATGGTCGGGGTGCCGTGCTTGGCCAGGTGGGTCTGCGGGCCGTAGGTACGCACCGCCTGGCCGACCTTCATCGCGGTCAGCTTGCGGATCACCGCCGGGCCGCACAGCAGGCCGATGGCGATCGCGGTGATGGTCGCGAACACGGCGCGGAAGGTGATGTAGTTAAAAATCCGCATCGGACCGATATAGTCCTGGAAATATTGTGCGAGCCAGAGAAGCATTTAGTGAGAATCCTTGCCAGTGTTTTGTGATTGAACGAGATGTTGGACCACGCGTTCCATCTTCATGAAGCGCGAGCCCTTCACCAACACAGTTGCGTCGGATTTGCTGCCCAGTTGCTTGTCCAGTGCTGCCAATAAATCGTCGAACTGCTCAAAGTGTTGCGCGCCCGCGCCCGTCATGTGGCGCGCCAATGCGCCGGTGACGAGGACGGACTCGATGCCGCGGCTTGCCGCATAGGCACCGATTTCTTCATGGAACTGTGGTCCCTGCGTGCCGACTTCGCCCATATCGCCCAGCACCAGGATGCGCGGGGCGGCAGCCCCTGCGAGCACGTCGATGGCGGCGCGCACCGAATCCGGGTTGGCGTTATAGGTGTCGTCGATCACGGTGGCGCCGACCGCGGCCTGCTTGCGCTGCAGGCGGCCGCTGACGGGCGCGAATGCTTCCAGGCCGCGCACGATGGCGTCGACCGGAATGCCGGCGGCCAGTGCGCAGGCGCAGGCGGCCAGGGCGTTGCGGACGTTGTGTTCGCCGGCGGCGGAGAGTTTGATCGTGAACGTTTGCGCGTCACTTCCGGCCACTTGCTCTTGAACGTCATTCCCGCGAAGGCGGGAATCCAGGTTTGCTTGCTCGTCAGCGGCGCCAAACTTGGGTCCCCGCCTGCGCGGGGACGACGTAACTGTGAGGTCAGCACCAAAGCTGTTCGGCGTATACGTGGCGCGAACGTCGCAGCCTTCGGACAGGCCGAAGGTCAGCACCTCATGATCGCCAGCCAGCCCACGCCACAAGCCCGTGTACTCATCATCCCCCGGAAACACGGCCACGCCGGTGTCCGGCAAGGCCGCCAGCACCGAGCCGTTCTCGCGCGCCACCGCTTCCACGGTGTGCATGAATTCCTGGTGCTCGCGCTGGGCGTTGTTGACCAGGGCGACGGTGGGCGCCGCGATGGCGGCCAGGCGGGCGATTTCGCCCGGGTGGTTCATGCCCAGTTCGACCACGGCGGCCTTGTGCGCGCCGGTCAGGCGCATCACGGTCAGCGGCACGCCGATCTCGTTGTTCAGGTTGCCCTGGGTGGCCAGGCGCGCTTCCTCGCCGAAGGCGGCGGCCAGGATGGAGGCGATCATTTCCTTGACCGTGGTCTTGCCGTTGCTGCCGGTGACGCCGATGACCGGGATATCGAACCGGCTGCGCCACGCATTGCCGATGCGGCCCAGGGCCGCCAGCGTGTCCGGCACCACCAGGGCCGGCAGCGGGAAGTTTTCCGGGAGCTTCTCGACCACCACCGCCGCCACATTCCTGGCAGCGACCTGGTCGAGGAAGTCGTGGGCGTCGAAGGTTTCGCCGCGCAACGCGACGAACAGCGCGCCGGCTTGTACCGTGCGGCTGTCGGTCGACACGCCTTCGAAGGCGGCGTCGCGCGTCATGCGCACTTCAGCCATCGAGGCGGTGAGCGCTTTCTTCAATTCTTCGAGCGTGCCGCGCATTTAACTTACTCTCATCATCGTCAACCGCGCGCTCAGGGCCAGCGCGGCGTGGTCGGCATCGGAAAAAGGAATCTTCCGGCCTTTGATTTCCTGGTAGGGCTCATGCCCCTTCCCGGCCAGCAGGATCACGTCCGGCTTGCCGGCATGCTTCACCGCCGACAGGATGGCGGCGGCGCGATCCTCGATCGCCTGGTGGGTCGAGCCCGGATGGTGCGGGTCCATGCCGGCGACGATCTGTTCGATGATCGCGCGCGGCTCTTCGCTGCGCGGGTTATCGCTGGTCACCAGCACGTGGTCGGCCATCTGGGCGATCGCGCCCATCTGCGGGCGCTTGCCCGGATCGCGGTCGCCGCCGCAGCCGAACACGCACCACAATTGGCCGCCGCGGTCATGTGCCACCTGGCGCAGTGCGGCGAGCGCCTTTTCCAGCGCGTCCGGAGTGTGCGCGTAGTCGATCACGACCAGCGGTGCATCCGCGCCGCCGATCTGCTGCATGCGGCCCGGGGCCGGGGCCAAGCCTTCGATCACGTCCAGCGCGGCGCGCAGCGGCGCGCCCTTGGCCAGCAGCACGCCCAGCACCGCCAGCGCATTGCTGACGTTGAAGTGGCCCACCAGGCGGGTGCGGGCCAGGGCGCTGCCCGCCGGCGTGTCGACGTGGAACTCGGTGCCAGCCGGACGCGAACGCAGCTGCGAGGCGCGCAGCATGCTCACGCCATCGATTGCCGGCTGCTCGTCTTCGCCGCGCACGGTGTAGCCGGTAACGGCCACCTGCGGGTGGTTGGCGCGCAGGTGGGCCGCGATGCGGCCGCCCGCCGGGTCGTCCAGGTTCAGCACGGCGTGCTTCAGGCCCGGCCATTCGAACAGCTTCAGCTTGGCCGCTTCGTAGCTGGCCATGTCGCCGTGATAGTCGAGGTGGTCGCGGGTCAGGTTGGTGAACACGGCGACGTCGAAATGCATGCCGGCGGTGCGTTCCTCGACCAGGCCGATCGACGACACCTCGATCGCCAGCGCGCGCGCGCCGGCATCGCGCAGGCCGGCCAGGCGGGTCGCCAGCAGCACCGCGTCGGGCGTAGTGTAGCCGGTGGCGTCGAATTCGGCTTCCAAGCGTGCGCGCACCAGGCCGATGCCCAGGGTGCCGATCACGCCCACGCCTTCGTCGACGCCGCCCAGGCGGGCCAGCGCCTGCGCCGTCCACAGTGCGATCGAGGTCTTGCCGTTGGTGCCGGTCACGCCCACGGTGAACATGCCGGCGTCCGGCTGGCCATAGCAAGCATGGGCGATGGCGCCGGCATTCTTCTTCAGTCCGGGCACCGCCAGATGGGGAATGGCGTCCGACTCGGTCCAGGCGAAATCGCGCGCTTCAAAAACCACCGCGGCCGCGCCCTTCTCGAGCGCCGAGCGGATGTAGTTGCGGCCGTCGGCGGCGCCCTCGCCCGGATAGGCGAAGAAGACGTCGCCGCGGCCCACGCGGCGGGAGTCGGAAACGAGACGGCCGCCTGGTGCGGCGGCGCGGATCCATCGGCAGATGTCGTTCAGGTTCGCCATCAATTACTCTCCTCGAGTGGATGTTCGGGGATGATGATGTCCGTGACCGTCGAGTCGGGCGACACGTTCGCCGCCCTCAGCGCATTCGCCGCGAGCGTCGCGAAGGTCGGCGCCGCCACCGCGCCGCCGGTGTGGAAAGGCCCGCTCGGGTCGTCGATCATCACCGCGATCACGAAGCGCGGGTTCGACATCGGCACGATGCCGGCGAAATTGCCGACGTAGTGGGTCTGCGAATAGCGGCCATCGACCACCTTCTGCGCGGTGCCGGTCTTGCCGCCCACGCGGTAGCCCGCCACCTGGGCCTGCGACGCCGTGCCTTCCGGGCTCACCACGGATTCCACCATGACGCGCATCTGGCTCGCGGTCTTGGCCGAGACGATCTGCTGGCCGACCGGCTTCTCGGTCACCTTCTGGAAGGACAGCGGAATGATGTCGCCGTCGCGGGCGAAGACCAGCCAGGCGTGGGCCAGCTGCAGCAGCGACATCGAGATGCCCTGGCCGAAGGACATGTTGGCCTTCGCCACCGTGCGCCAGGATTTGTACGGGCGCACGCGGCCGGCGGCGGCGCCCGGGAAGCCGTAGCGCGGCGCCTGGCCGAAGCCGACCTTGGTGAACATCTCCCACATTTCCTCGGCCGACAGCATCTCCGAGATCTTGGTGGTGCCGATGTTCGACGACTTCTGGATGATGGTGCCGACGTCGATCACGCCGTGCGCATGGGTGTCGCGGATGACGTGGCCGCCGGTGAGATAACGACCGTTGCCGGTATCGAAGGTGCTGCGCGGCGTGATCAGGCCCTTGTCCAGCGCCAGCGCGACCGTGAAGGGTTTCAGGGTCGAACCCGGCTCGAAGGTGTCGGTGATGACGCGGTTGCGCAGCTGCTCGCCGGTCAGGTGGGCGCGGTTGTTCGGATCGTAGGTCGGCCAGTTGGCCAGCGCCAGCACCTCGCCGGTGTGCACGTCCAGCACCACGGCAGCGCCGGCCTTGGCGTGGAATTTCTCGACCGCGTTCTTGATGCTGTTGAAGGCGATGTACTGCAGCTTGCTGTCGACCGACAGGGTCAGGTCCTTGCCGTCGTGCGGCTCGCGCGACATGCCGACGTCCTCGACGATGCGGCCGAGGCGGTCCTTGATCACGCGGCGGCTGCCCGGCTGGCCGGCCAGGGACTTCTGCTGCGCCAGCTCCATCGCTTCCTGGCCCACGTCCTCGACGTTGGTGAAGCCGACCATGTGGGCCATCACCTCGCCCTGCGGGTAGTAGCGCTTGTATTCCTTGCGGGTGTCGAGGCCGTCGATGCCGAGCGCCTCGATCTTGGCGACGACGTCCATCTCGACCTGGCGTTTCAGGTAGACGTAGCTGCGCTCGGAATTCAGCTTCTTCTGCAGCTCCGCTTCCGGCATCTCGAGCAGGCGCGCCAGTTCGCGCACCGTTTGCGGCGAGGCCGGATTGGCCTTGTAATCTTCGGTGAACACCGAGACCGACTTCACCGGCAGCGAAGACGCCAGCACCATGCCGTTGCGGTCGAAGATCTTGCCGCGCGTGGCCGGCAGTTCCTGGGTGCGCATGTAGCGGTTGGCGCCCTGCTCCTGCAGGAATTTATTGTCGGCGATCTGGACCCACAGCGCGCGGCCGGCCAGGGCCGCGAAGGCGGAGAACAGCACGAACAGCACGACGCGCGAGCGCCAGTCGGGCAGGCGCACGGCGAGCACCGGGCTCTTCGAGAATGCCACGCCCTTGGAGGCGGCGACGCGGGAATTGGAGCGGGAATTGCCGGCGCTCGACTTCATTTGCCGCCTTCCGTCAGGTACTGCGTGCGCGCCGGGCTCAGGGGCGCCATGTTCAGGTTGACGCGCGCGATCTGCTCGATGCGCTCGTTCTTGCCGAGGGTGGACTGGTCGAGCTGGAGCTGCGACCAGTCGATGTCGAGCTGGCGCTGCTGGGTCGCCAGTTTTTCGATGTCGTTGACGAGGTGGTTGCGCTGGTAGCGGGCGTTCACGACCGACAGCGCGCAGCCGACCAGCACCGTGGTCAGCACGACGTTGATCTTGCCGATCATGCCGGACCTCCCAGCCGCTCGGCCACGCGCAGCACCGCCGAGCGGGCGCGCGGGTTGGCCTCGACCTCGGGGCCGGACGGCTTGGTCTTCTTGACCAGCTTCATCAAGGGCTGAGGCAGATCGACGGCGCGGATCGGCAGCCGGCGGTCCGGCTGCTCGACCTTGGCCTTCGATGCCAGGAACTGCTTCACCATGCGGTCTTCCAGCGAATGGAAGCTGATGACCGACATGCGCGCCGCGGGCGCGAGCAGCTCGTAGGCAGCGTTCAGACCTGCTTCAAGGTCCTCAAGCTCTTGATTGATGAAAATCCGGACAGCCTGAAAGGTGCGGGTTGCCGGATCCTTGCCTTTCTCCCGGGTTTTGACCGCGTTTGCCACGATTGCGGCAAGCTGTCGTGTGCTTGAAATTGGCTCGACTGCCCGGCGAGCAACAATCGCCTTTGCAATCTGAAAAGCAAACCGTTCTTCCCCATAATCCCGAATCACCTTTTCCAGTTGTCTTTCGTCCACCACGGCCAGCCATTCGGCGGCCGAGATGCCCCGTGTCGTATCCATCCGCATGTCCAGGGGACCGTCGTTGCGGAAGCTGAAACCGCGGCTGGCGTCGTCCACCTGGGGCGACGAGATGCCGAGGTCCAGCAGAATGCCGTCGACCCGGGCGATTCCGCGTGCCGCCAGTGCGTCAACCATCGTCGCAAAGCTGTCGTGCACGATCGTGAAACGCGGATCAATAATCTGTTCGGCGGTGGCGATCGCCTGCAGGTCCTTGTCGAAGGCGATCAGGCGCCCTTGCGGGGCCAGCTTCGACAGGATCAGCCGGCTGTGACCGCCGCGGCCGAACGTGCCATCTATATAAGTACCGGATGCGCGCTCGCCTTCGAGGTTCAGCGCATCGACTGCTTCGTCAAGCAGCACCGTACGATGCTGCAATTCAGGCACCGGAATAGCGTTCATGGCGGTGCCTTAAAAGGAGAAATTGGAAAGGACATCGGGCATGCCGCCGGCGACGGCTACGGCCTCGTCTGCGGCCAGTTTTACGGCGTCCCAGATCTCGAAATGGGTACCCATCCCGAGCATCATGACTTCCTTCTCCAAGCCAACCGCGCTGCGAAGTTCGGGCGAAATGAGCACCCGGCCCGACGCGTCCAACTCGACATCGCAGGCGTTACCCAGGAAAATGCGTTGCCACGCCCTGGCGGACATCGGCCAGGAGGCGATCTGTTCGCGATGTTCTTCCCACACCGGGCGCGGGAAGAACAACAGGCAACCATGTGGGTGTTTCGTGAGCGTCATACGGCCTTCACACTGCTGCAACAAGGCGTCACGGTGCTTGGACGGTATTGACATCCGCCCCTTCGCATCGAGATTGATCGCTGACGCGCCCTGAAACACGTATTTACCTAGTTTTGGAGAGTTATCAGTTTGTTAGTTTTAGGCGCCGGGAGATCCTGATTTCTCCCACAAAACTGCACTTTTTGCCACCGTTTCCCACTTTAGAGGAAGCGTTGACTGTGGTCAAGCGAATTCACGTTTGGAAAACATCGAAATTGCCAATGAAACCAAGGACTTAGCGAACTTCGCTGAAGCGACCTCAAGTAAAAATATCGAACAAAATTAGGTACTTAGCTAAGTATCTGCATGTGGCGGCTCACGTATACACATGGGTTTTACGTTTGATCAGTCGCAACTTTTTACTGACGGTAGGTCGCGCAAGCGTGCTCGCCCTCTATGCGGCATGCATGACACAGTACGGTGGGAAATTGCAGATTGATGCAGAGCGGGTTAGGATAAAGACAAGCGGTCACCCAGCCGTTAGCGGGTGATAGTGAGCAAGTACTGACTCGCAGGCTCAGCCTGCGCCGGAGGATGCCGTGAGTATCACATTAGCCCGGACCCGCACCGTCTACGACCTCCACGAGGTCCAGGGTGCGCTCGACCGCAGCCGCGGACGTTCGCCCGAGCTCGAAGCGTTCTACGAACGCATGCTGGAGACGGGCGCCGAACGTTTCGTCACCACCCCCTCTTCCATCGACGCCCTCGACCCGCTGTTCGAGGAATGCCCCAATTTCGACGAAGTGCTGGACGACCTGGCGCGCTATTTGCGCCTGGCCCACGCAGGCGATAAAGGGTTTAACGTCATGCCGATCCTGCTGCTGGGCGGACCGGGCGTCGGCAAGACCCACTTCGCCAAGCGGCTGGCGAAGGTCATGCAGACCGACTGCGAGCTGATCAGCATGAACGCGCTCTCGGCCGGCTTCGTCATCACCGGCAGTTCGGCCAGCTGGCGTGGCGCCAAGTGCGGCAAGGTGGCCGAGCGCCTGGTGCGCGGACAGTTTGCCAATCCCGTGATCGTGCTGGACGAGGTCGAAAAAGCCTCGGGTTCTTCCCAGTCGGATCCGCTGGCCGCTCTCTATCAGTTGCTGGAGCCGGAAACGGCCTGCGCCTTCCGCGACGAATTCATCGACGTCGACATCGACGCTTCCCAGATCTTCTGGGTGCTGACCGCCAATTCCACCGAAGGCATCCCGCATCCGCTGCTGAACCGCATGGCGGTGTATGAGGTGCCGGCGCCGACGCCGGAACAGGCGGCCGGCATTGCCCAGCGCATGTATGCGGGCCTGCTTCGTGAATTGAATCTCGGCGCCTTCGATCCGCGGCTGGGGGATGTGGTGCTGGACAAGCTGGCGGGGGTGTCGCCGCGCGACCTGCGCAAGACCCTGCTGGATGGACTTGGGTATGCGGTGGCGGATGGGCGGGAACATGTGGTGGCAAGCGATATCCGGCTCAAGCCTACGCCGGGCAAGGGACGGATCGGGTTTTAGAGTCGCTAACACAGGTCATCAAGGAATCGCTCACACTCCCGTGACCGATTGGCCCAGGCGGGCGTCGGCAAGCAAATCTTCGAACAAGTCCAGCAACAACTGCGCCTTGCTCATGCAAAAAGACGAGTTATTCGAGGTGGCCTTCATGGCGCGATGCCGAAGTACCGATTTAACAACGTTCGCAACCGATGGTGCGCCGTGCCAGTTGCAGGAGCGGTCGAGTTGGTAGAGTATGGATCTCTAAACTGCTATGGAAGGTTCGACATGGAAAATCAGTTCGAATTATCCGAAGTGCTCAAACATCTGGCTGAGCAATTGAGCGCTGCTGACGCCGCTGCGAGGGTGGGCGGTAACCCGGTGATGCAGTTCGAAGACTGCGAACTCGAATTCGCTGTCAAACTCGAAACCGGTGCGAAAGGCGGCGTCAAGGTGTGGGTGATGGAGCTCGGCGGCGAGAAAAAACGCGAGCAGTCGAACAGAGTCAAGGTGAGATTCAAAGCCATTTCGGGGAAGGTTCTTCAAGCTCCCCAAGTCAGTGCGGACACGCCGGCGAATCCGGCGACGCGCCAGCCAACGCAGAAGCGCGTTTAATAACACAGCAAGTCTTGCGGTGACGGCTCATCATGTCCAGGCACGCCGGTTCTATTTGGATCGACAACCATTTCGGTAATATTCCTCGCGATCTCTGGATCGCGGCGGACGCTACCCGAATGGTCGCCGAGGACATTCGGTATGACCGCTTGATCGCTTTTCTGATTGCCCAGAATATTCCCCTTCGCGACCTGACGATCGGATTCTTTCCATCCGGGGCAATACAGTGAAGACATTTCACTTTCCCAACAACGCGGGCTTTGTCGGCAATCGTCCATTCGCCGACGTCGTCTTGAATCCTTCGTCGAGCAGCACACCGACGCATAAATGCCTGGTTGATACCGGCGCCGATTACCTCCAACTTCCATTATTGGCCGCCACTGCGAGCGGTCTGTCGTTGGTCGGCGCGACCAATTTTCCAATAAGTACTGCCAGCGGGGCCGTCAGCATGCTTCTGAAGTTGTCTGCGGTTCCGGTCGACATCGAGGGCTATTTAGTCAGCGTCGATGTCCTGTTCGACCCCACCAATACAGCCTTACCACTCGCGGGACGCAACGTCCTTCTCGCTGCATTTGACCTCGGGTTCGAGACCGCGACCTGGCATTGGAGCTGAACCCGAATTTGTACATTGCGAGTTGCCATACACTGGAGTGCAGGAGCCGGCCAAGGCTGTGTAAAAACACTAGGTCGGTATGGTACTTGGTGCCCTTCTGCCGCTGCGGTGTACAGCAATTGCCCACCCTGGCTGCCGACCTGGATGCGGCTGACGCCATCCAGGAATATTTTTTAGCAGTTCCCGGATTGCATACTTGCAAATTGAAAAACGGTCTTCATGTGCCGGACACCCTCTTCAACGTGGAGTCACCATGTTCGGCACCGGCCATCCCCAGCCTCCTCACCGCAAGGAGGTCGCCATGCAGATCGTCCGGCAGGAACAGAAACGCTTCACCAGCACCGAGCTGACCATCGATCCGCCGCTTGGCAAGGTCGCGCCGCCGCCGGACGCGCCGCCGATCCGCTTCAGCGTCTCCTATACCCTGGCCGAATACATGAGCATCCTGCGCGGGCACGTCGGCTTCATCCTTCGCCACATGCCGGCGCAACAAAGGCGGCGCCAGACCTGGATGCCGCTCGCGATCGGGGTAGTGGCCGGCCTGCTTGCCTGGGCCGCCGGACCCGGCTGGATCGGATACGCGTTGGCGGCGGGCAGCGCGCTGGCTTTGCTGTCGCTGCCCTTCACGCTGGACCTCTGGATCGGGCTCATCGCGCCGCCGGTCTTCCTGCTGAAAAAGCGCCGCATGCCGGTCTGCGAATTCCGCATCGACGACCACGGCATCGAACGCAGCTCGCGGCTCGGGACGCTGTCGAAGAGCTGGGATGAGGTGAAGATGATGCGCCGCTACGAGCGCGGCTACCTGCTGATGTTTGCCAAGGGTGGGATGCCGATTCCCTTCCGCTGTCTGGACCAGCAGCAGCAGGAGCAGCTGCGCGCCTATGCCACCGGGCGCGGCATCGCATGAAGGCTTATTTGTCCGGCGCCTGAACCAGCATGCCCTGCCCCGGCTGCTTCGGCACATGAACCCAGCGCCCGTTTACCTGGCGGAAGTCGAGGGTATCGAAGTAATGGGCGATGCCGCCGCGCTCGATCGTGACCTGGGCCGTGTCGGCGTTCATGCGGGCGCTGGCGAAGCGGCTGTGCGGTTCGCCGTTGCTGCTGACGCAGCCGGCGGCGAAGGGACCGCCGCGGTCGGAGACGTCGGGACCGATCACCAGCCGGATGTCGGAAGGAAGATCGGCCAGCGAGGCGATATCGCCCGGCTGCGGCGCAGCCGCCTGCTGGGCGGAGGCCGCCGGGAGGCCGGCGGCAGCGACAATGGCGAAGATGAGCGGCATGATCGTGGTCCGGTAGCGCATTGCATTTCCTTGGGAAGGCATACCGAACATTCTACCCCTTGTCTTCCAGTTTTTTGTCTTCGCTTTTCGCCTCTTTCATCGCCTCCGGCTCCAGCAGCTCGGCTTCCTTGTTGAAGCGGATGAACAGCCCCCAGCCCGACAGCAGGATGCCGGCCGCGACCAGCACCGAGGCCGCGTGCGGCAGCAGTTCCGGCTCCTCGTGCAGGGCCTTGAAGGTGCCGACCAGGCCCTCGATCGACAGCGCCACCACCACCACGACCATGAAGCGCGACAGGTAGCGCCGCACGCGCGTCGGCGCGCTGATGTGGGCGTCGCGGATGACCTCCTCTTCGGCGATGGTCTGCGAGATCTGCAGCGACACCACCGCGATCGCCAGCAGGCCGATCGCCTCGATCGCACTCTCGGCGCCTTCGGCCAGCTCGGCGCCGACGGCTCTCCAGCCCGTCAGCACGGCCAGCACCATCAGCAGCAGGGAGATGGCGACGAACAGCACGGCCATGACCGCGTGGACGGTGGAAAAGAAGGCTTTCAATGCACAGCTCCCATGGGATTGATCTGTTTCGATTGTGCCCGATCCAACGGCGGCGGCTCGCACTGCAGCTCGGCCATGTAGGCGCGATGCTATGATGAAATTATTTCAACTCATCGCTCCCTGTCATGAACCAGCTGCATACCGGCCATTTCCTGCTCCGTCCTTTCGCCGCAGCGGACGCATCAAGCTTCGCCGAAGCCGTGCGCGAGTCGATGGCCAGCGTCGGCCAGTGGATGAGCTGGGCCCACGCCGGCTACACGAAAGACGAGGCATTGTCCTGGTTCGACTTCTGCGATGGGTCCCGGGCCGCCGGCAGCGCCCACGAATTCGGCATCTTCCTGGAGGACGACCGGACCCTGGTCGGTGGCGCCGGCCTGAACCAGTTCAACACCGTGAACGGCTTCTGCAACCTGGGCTATTGGGTGCGCGCCTCGCAGCAGCGCCGGGGCGCGGCGCTGGCCGCCGTCCACCTCCTGGCGCGGCATGCCTTCGACGCCTTGAAACTGTCACGCGTCGAGATCGTCATCGCGGACGGCAACCTGCCCAGCCTCGCGGTGGCGCGTAAAGCAGGTGCTGTCCACGAATGCCTGGCGCGCAACCGCCTGCAGCTGCACGGCGGGCCGGTCGCTGCGCACGTATTGTCGCTGGTGCCCGAACAGGATTAATGCTGCGCGGGCTCGGCCCAGCTCTTCGCGTGCGCCACCGCCCGCGCCCAGCGCGCCATCAGCTCCTCGCGGCGCGCGGCCGGCATCTGCGGCTCGAAGCGGCGCTCGGCCTGCCATTGCGCCGCGATCTCCTCGCGTGAAGACCAGAAGCCGACCGCCAGCCCGGCCAGGCAGGCCGCGCCCAGCGCCGTGGTCTCGGTGACGCGCGGGCGGATCACCGGCACATCCAGCAGGTCGGCCTGGAACTGCATCAGCATGTCGTTGCGGGCCGCGCCGCCGTCCGCACGCACCTCCTGCACTGCCAGGGCCGCATCCCTCTGCATCGCCGCCAGCAGCTCGGCGCTCTGGTAGGCGATGGCTTCCACCGCGGCGCGCGCGATATGGGCGGCCGTGGTCCCGCGCGTCATGCCGACGATGGTGCCGCGCGCGTAGGCATCCCAGTGCGGGGCGCCGAGGCCGACGAAGGCCGGCACCAGCACCACGCCGCCGCTATCGGGCACGGACAGGGCCAGGGCTTCGACGTCGGCGGATTGCTTGATGATGCCGAGGCCGTCGCGCAGCCACTGCACGGTGGCGCCGCCCATGAAGACGCTGCCCTCCAACAGATAATCGGTACGGCCGCCGACGGTCCAGCCGACCGTCGACAGCAGGCGGTTGTGCGACACCGGCGGCACGTCGCCCGCGTGCATCAGCATGAAGCAACCGGTGCCATAGGTATTCTTGACCATGCCGCGGCGATGGCAGGCCTGGCCGAAGGTCGCGGCCTGCTGGTCGCCGGCGATGCCGGCCAGCGGGATCGCGCGGCCGAACCACGCTTCGTTCGTCAGCCCGACCTGCTCCGAGCTGGACACCACTTCCGGCAGCATCGAAGCCGGCACGCCGAACAGGTCGAGCAGTTCCGGATCCCAGCGCAAGCTGTTGATATTGAAGAGCATGGTGCGCGAGGCGTTGCTCACGTCCGTCACGTGGCGTCCGGTCAGCCTGAAGGCGAGCCAGCTGTCGACGGTGCCAAAGGCCAGTTCGCCGCGCTCGGCGCGGGCGCGCGCGCCCGGCACGTGGGTCAATAGCCATTGCAGCTTGGTGGCGGAAAAGTAGGCGTCCAGTTCGAGCCCGGTCTTGCGCTGGATGAGGGGGGCGTGACCGGCCGCGCGCAGGGCGTCGCAGCGTTCCGCCGTGCGCCGGTCCTGCCAGACGATGGCGTGGCACAGCGGCTCGCCGGTCCGGCGATCCCACACCACCGTGGTTTCCCGCTGGTTGGCGATGCCGATCGCGGCCACCCGGGAGGCGTCGATGCCGCTCGCCTGCAGCACCTCGCGCGCGCAGGCGAGCTGGCTGTGCCAGATGTCGAGCGGGTCGTGCTCGACCCAGCCGGGCTGGGGGAAATGCTGGGGGTATTCGTGCTGGGCGGTGGCGGCCACCTGTCCCTGGCGGTCGAACAGGATGGCGCGCGAACTGGTGGTGCCCTGGTCGAGGGCGAGGATGTATTCCATCGTCATGACCGAATCGTGTGTAAAGCAGGCCGATAGGCCGGATTCTGTGTAGTGGTCTCCCTTGCGGGACGCCCCTATGACAGCCATTCCTCTAGGCGCCGAATTACTCCGGCGCTCAAGCTTCCTACCCGCACGCTCCGCGAGCAACATCAACGCGTGCCTATTTGGAATTGCTCCAGGTGGAGGTTACCGCGTTTCACCGTAACTTAATACGCTCGTCTCTGTGGCCCTATTCCTCGCCTTATACCGGCTTGCGCCGGCTTTCGACGGACGGCCGTTAACCGTCACCCTGCTCTATGGAGTCCGGACCTTCCTCCCGCCAGCACCTTGCGGTGCCGGCCAGCGGCTGTCTGGCCTGCTTCACGGCGGGCATTGTAACCGATTTAGAGAGTGCCCCCTCCAGCCGGCGCTGCACCTGTCTTATTTCGGCCTCACGGGCCGCTTCGTCTGAAGCACCTCTGCGATTTCTGTAATTTTGTGTCGCCATTTCAAAAGCCGCCTCCGAAGCGCTCGCATAGAATGTCCGGATAGCAAAATCTATAAGGATGACGCACCATGACCCACCCCTCCCGCAGCGGCGGCCAGATCCTGGTCGATGCACTCCAGGTCCACGGCGTGGACACCGCCTTCGGCGTCCCCGGTGAAAGCTACCTCGACGTGCTCGACGCCCTGCACGATTCGAACATCCGCTTCGTGATCAACCGCCAGGAGGGCGGCGCGGCGTTCATGGCCGAGGCCTACGGCAAGCTGACCGGCAAGCCCGGCATCTGCTTCGTCACCCGCGGCCCCGGCGCGACCAATGCCTCGATCGGCGTGCACACGGCCTTCCAGGATTCGACGCCGCTGATCCTCTTCATCGGCCAGGTCGGCACCGACTTCATGGACCGCGAAGCCTTCCAGGAAATCGACTACCGCCGCATGTACGGCCAGATGGCCAAGTGGGTGGCGCAGATCGACCGCGCCGACCGCATCCCCGAATACATCGCGCGCGCCTTCCAGGTCGCGACCAGCGGCCGTCCGGGCCCGGTGGTGCTGGCGCTGCCGGAAGACATGCTGATCGCGCAGGCGGAAGTGGCGGACACCCGCCGCTACCAGCCGGTGCAGGCCTCGCCTGCAGCAAGCCAGATCGACACCCTGCGCGGCATGCTGAAGGAAGCGAAGAAGCCGCTGCTGCTGCTGGGCGGCGGCACCTGGAACGAGCAGGCCTGCGCCGACGTGACCAAGTTTGCCGAGGCGAACGGCCTGCCGGTGGCCTGTGCCTTCCGCTTCCAGGACCTGCTCGACAACGAGCACCCGCACTACGTCGGCGACGTCGGCATCGGCATCAATCCGAAGCTGGCCGCGCGCGTGAAGGAGGCCGACGTCCTGATCGCCTTCGGCCCGCGCCTGGGCGAGATGACGACCAGCGGCTATTCGCTGCTGACGTCGCCGGTGCCGAAGCAGCGCCTGGTGCACATCCACCCGGATCCTCAGGAACTGGGCAGCGTCTACCAGGCCGAGCTGATGATCGCCGGCGGCGCGCCGGAAACCGCGCGCATGCTGGCCGCGATGGAGCCGGTGGATTCGTCCGCCTGGCGCCACACGATCGAGGAGGCCAGGGCCGAGCTGCGCGCCTGGCAGCAGCAGCCGGCTATCTTCCAGGATGGCACGCATTCATCCCGCCCTCCGCTCGATCTCTGGCAGCTGGTACAGGACCTGCAGGCGGCCCTGCCCCACGACACCATCATCACCAACGGCGCCGGCAACTATGCGACCTGGGCACACCGTTTCTGGCGCTACGGCGCGATGCGCACCCAGCTGGCCCCGACCAGCGGCGCGATGGGCTATGGCGTGCCGGCCGGCGTCGCGGCGAAGATCGTCGACCCGCAGCGCACCGTGGTCACCTTTGCCGGCGACGGCGAATTCATGATGACCGGCCAGGAACTGGCGACCGCCGTGCAGTACCGCGCCGGCCTGATCCTGATCGTCTTCAACAACAACATGTTCGGCACCATCCGCATGCACCAGGAGCGCGAGTACCCGGGCCGCGTGTCTGGCACTTATCTGGAGAATCCGGACTTCGCGGCGCTGGCCGAGGCCTATGGCGGCCAGGGGGAAGTCGTCTTGAAAACCGCCGACTTCGCGCCGGCTTTACAGCGCGCGGTGGCGTTCACGAACGAGAAGAAGCTGCCGGCGGTGATCGAGCTGCGTTATGACGGCAATCTGATTACGCCGGGGGCTACGCTGGAGACGATTCGGAAGAATGCCGAGGCGGGGAAGAAGTAAGGATCGTTGACTTGTGCCCGTCATTCCCGCGCAGGCGGGAATCCAGGTTCGTCGAATACCCGGCACAGTAAAACTTGGATTCCCGCCTTCGCGGGAACGACGATGTTGGTTCGCGGGAACGACGTTGTTGGTTCGCCGGAACGAGTCAAATACCCGGATTATCCAACCCCAACTCCGCCGGCCAGGGCACCGGCGTATCCAGCGCGCTGCGCGGACCCGAAGGATGGGTCAGGAAAGCAGCCACCAGCGCAATGAATACCCAGACGACGATATTGCGCAGCGAGGCTGCGTTACCGCCGGTAACTTCGTCTCCGGAAATAAGCCGCTTGAGGTACCTGGACAGGATCTTCACGATGAGCCCTTGGGGAAGGATTCTTTTATAGACATTCGCAATCTATATGATTCGCCGCCGTTTTTCCAGCAAACGTATTGATATACGAACTGATGAGCGGCATTCTAGCGACAATATAGATGAGGCGTCGCACATCTGGCGTCCGTATTTCGGGTTAGGCGGGCGGCTGGTATGGAAGAGGCTTTGCCGCAACGCTCTGGTAGAATACCGTGATCGTTGACATGCCCGGAATTATCGGGCATATGCATGCAGTTCCCCTCCCCGACTACATCCATGTTTAGTTTCTTCAAAAAGAAAAAGCCTGAAGCCGAGACGCCTGTCCAGACCGAGTCCGCTGCTGCCGAACCGTCCACGGCCGCCGAAGCGCCTGCGGAAGCGCCCGCCCAGCCGGGCTTCCTGCGCCGCCTGTTCGGCGCCAGCGACGACACCTTCGTTCCCGCACCCGAGACCGCCCCCGAGACCGCGGCCGAGTCCGAGCCGGAAGCGCCTGCCGCGCGCGAGGCCGAGGTTCCCGATCCCGTCGCCACCCAGATTGCCGAGCAGGCCGCCGTCATGTCGAACGGCTACGAAGGCCAGCTCTTCCCCGAGACCGCCGAGCGTCCGGGCAACGAAGCCGAGAAAAAGAAATCCTGGATGGCGCGCCTGAAGGCCGGCCTGTCCAAGACGTCGAGCAACCTGTCCCTGCTGTTCGTCGGCGCGCGCATCGACGAAGACCTGTACGAAGAGCTGGAATCGGCCCTGCTGATGTCGGACGCCGGCATGGACGCCACCCAGTATCTGCTCGACAACCTGCGCCGCAAGGTCAAGGAAGACAAGCTGCTCGACGCCGCCGCCGTCAAGGCCGCGCTGAAGGAGCTGATGGTCGACCTGCTGCGTCCGCTGGAAAAGCCGCTCGAACTCGGCCGCCACGAGCCGCTGGTGATGATGATCGCCGGCGTCAACGGCGCCGGCAAGACCACCACCATCGGCAAGCTTGCCAAGCACATGCAGCGCTTCGAACAGTCGGTGCTGCTGGCCGCCGGCGACACCTTCCGCGCCGCCGCCCGCGAGCAACTGATGGTCTGGGGCCAGCGCAACAACGTCACCGTGATCTCGCAAGCTTCGGGCGACCCGGCCGCGGTCGCCTTCGACGCGGTGCAGTCGGGCCGCGCGCGCGGCGTCGACGTGGTCATGGTCGACACCGCCGGCCGCCTGCCGACCCAGTTGCACCTGATGGAAGAGCTCAAGAAGATCAAGCGCGTGATCGGCAAGGGCATGGAAGACGCTCCGCACGAAGTCCTGCTGGTCATCGACGGCAACACCGGCCAGAACGCGCTGGCCCAGGTGAAGGCCTTCGACGACGCCCTGAACCTGACCGGCCTGGTGATCACCAAGCTGGACGGCACGGCCAAGGGCGGCATCCTGGCCGCCATCGCGCGCACCCGCCCGGTGCCGGTGTACTTCATCGGCGTGGGCGAAAAGCTGGAGGACCTGCAACCCTTCAGCGCCGACGAGTTCGCCGAGGCGCTGCTGGGGTAAGGCCAGATGATCGAATTCCAGTCCGTCTCCAAAAAATATTCCGCCGACGCACTTGCCCTGAACGATGTTTCGTTCAGCATCGGCAAGGGCGAACTGGTCTACCTCGCCGGCCCGTCCGGCGCCGGCAAGTCGACCCTGCTCAAGATGATCGCCGCCGTCGAGCGTCCGACCAACGGCAGCGTGGTCGTCAACGGCCAGGACATCGGCAAGCTCAAAAAGGCCGGCGTGCCCTTCCTGCGGCGTAACCTGGGCGTGATCTTCCAGCAGCAGCGCCTGCTGAACGACCGCAGCATCCTTGCCAACACGATGCTGCCGCTGATCGTCACCGGCGCATCGACCGCCCAGGCCGAGCAGCGCGCCCGCGCCGCGCTCGACAAGGTCGGCCTGCTCGACCGCGCCAAGGCGATGCCGCTGGAACTGTCCGGCGGCGAGCAGCAGCGCGTGGCGATCGCCCGCGCCATCGTCAACCGTCCGCAGATCATCCTGGCCGACGAGCCGACCGCGAACCTCGACCGCGCCGCGGCCGACCGCGTGATCGACGCCTTGCGCGCCTTCAATGCCGTCGGCGTGACCTGCATGATCTCGACCCACGACGAACAGATCCTGGACGCCGCCGCGCGCGTGATCCGCCTCGAGCATGGCCAGCTGGTGGGAGGTGCGGCATGAACATCTGGTTCCGCCAACACCGCTTCGCCCTCGGCGCCGCTTTTGCCCAGGTGCGCAAGTCGCCGGGCAGCTTCCTGTTCAACGTGCTGGTGGTGTCGCTGGCGCTGACCCTGCCCTTCGCCGGCCTGACCCTGCTCGACAACGTGCGCCCGATGTCGGAACAGCTCTCGGTCGATCCCGAGATCAGCCTGTTCATGAAGACGGACGCCACCCGCGAACAGGCGCAGGCGCTGGCGCCGCAGCTGCAGCGCATCCTGGCCGGCAGCCACGCGAAGATCAGCTTCACGCCGCGCGAGCAGGCGCTGGACAACCTGAAGGCCAAGAGCGGCCTCGCCGACGTCATCGAGACCCTGGGCGACAATCCCCTGCCCGACAGCTACGTGATGAAGCTGCAAGGTTTTACCAGCAGCGCCGACGCTGCCCGCATCGACGGCATCGCCGATCAGCTGCAGGCGCTGCCGGGCGTGGACTCGGTGCAGGTCGACTCGGCCTGGGTGAAGCGCCTGGCCGCCCTGCTGGGCGTGCTGCGCCTGGTGCTGCTGCTGCTGGCGATCACCCTCGGCGTGGTCGTGATCGCGGTGGTGTTCAACACCATCCGCCTGCAGGTACTGACCCAGCGCGACGAGATCGCCGTCTCCAAGCTGCTGGGCGCGACCGACAACTTCATCCACCGCCCCTTCTACTACACGGGCGCCCTGCTCGGCCTGTGCGCCGGCACGGTGGCGCTGGGTGCGGTGGCGCTGGCCCTGCGTCCGCTGAACGCGTCCATCGCCGAGTTCGCCCGCCTGTACGCATCCGAATTCCAGCTCGTGCCCTTGTCGGCGCTGGGTTTGGCAGGCTTGCTTGCCATCAGCGCCGGACTCGGGCTGGTGGGCGCGATGCTGTCGGTGCAGCGGCATCTGGCGCGCCTGAATTAATTATTCTTTCGCTAACTCGGCCGCTGTTCGCCAGAAAAAACCGCGGCCGAGGCGGGGAATACGCCTACAAACGTAAGTGCGCCACTTCACAGACCCCATATCATGTGGGGCCTAACCTGTCTTCTACCAAGTTCAAATCGTAAGAGCGTCACGTTTGACCTCCGTCAACCGTAGCGCTCTCACCTGCTCTACAGTTGAACCAAAGCCACAAAATCAATTCTTTAGAGCAATACTTTAGCAGGACTTAAGGACGTCGTCGGGGATATGGTGGCGGCTAGCACTCACCTCAAGAGAGTGCTAATATTACGTCAGTACTCAACGGAAGTGGCTCAAGAGCACACCGTTCGCATCCCGTAACAAACCGTAAAATTTGCGCCTTCGGGGCGATTTTGCGGTCAAATTGACGATGCAGCACAGATTATTCTACGAGGGAAAATGACTATGTCCGCACAATCCGCATTGGTTCCCGCTGGCACCCGTGCTCTGGGACTGGGTTTCACTGGCAATCTCGGCAACATCGACGCCTATATCTCGGCCGTCAACCGTCTGCCGATGCTGTCCCACGAGGAAGAGGTCTCGCTGGCAAAGAGCTTGCGGGACAAGAATGACCTGGACGCCGCGCAGAAGCTGGTGATGTCGCACCTGCGCCTGGTGGTCTCGATCGCACGCGGCTACCTCGGCTATGGTCTCCCGCACGCCGACCTGATCCAGGAAGGCAATATCGGCCTGATGAAGGCAGTGAAGCGCTTCGACCCGAACCAGGGCGTGCGCCTGGTGTCGTACGCCATGCACTGGATCAAGGCCGAGATGCACGAATACATCCTGAAGAACTGGCGCCTGGTGAAGGTCGCGACGACCAAGGCCCAGCGCAAGCTGTTCTTCAACCTGCGCAGCAACAAAGTGGGCCTGGATGCCATGTCGCCGCAACAGGTGGCCGACATGGCCCAGATGCTGGGCGTCAAGCGCGAAGAAGTGGTCGAGATGGAAACCCGCCTGTCGGGCCGCGACATCGCGCTGGAAGCGCCGACCGACGACGAAGACGACAAGTTCTCGCCGATCGCCTACCTGTCCTCGGACCAGCAGGAGCCGACCAAGGTGCTGGAAGCCAACGACACGGTGCGCCTGCAGTCGGAAGGCCTGGAAACCGCCCTGGGCAAGCTGGACCCGCGTTCGCGCCGCATCGTGGAAGCACGCTGGCTGGCCAACGACGACGGCTCGGGCGCGACCCTGCACACGCTGGCCGAAGAGTTCGGCGTGTCGGCCGAACGCATCCGCCAGATCGAAACGGCGGCGCTGAAGAAAATGAAAACGGCGCTGGCGGCTTACGTGTAATTTGCCGGCGCAGCAGTAAAAAGCGCCTTCGGATCAATGCCAGTCAGCTAAGCTCACTGGCATTTTTTTTACTGAATCAAAACGATGCGCCACCCGCAACTGCGCCGATTGCCTGGCGCACGCTATGGCGCCGTCCGGCAACCAATCGCAGTTCCGACTCCTGCAATTGCGTTTCGCGTGTCAGCGTGTCGATGTGCGCTTCCAGTTCATCGACATGCATCGTATCGAGGTCCAGGCCGACCTGCTGGACGGCATAGGCCAGCAGATTGCGCTCGTTCGGCCGGTAGCCATCCTTGCCGCTTTTGAGACCCATCACGACCACCCCATGCAGAGCGCCGCGGTGGCACATCGGTAAAACCAGCTCACCCAATTCGGAAACGCCTTCAAGGCAGTTGCAGTTGGGATCCCGTTCGAGGGCTGCACGCTGGATCGGGTCCAGTGCCAGCACCGGCTGGGCCCGTCGCAAGGTAGAGACTGCCAACCGCAGGCCGCCATCGCGCGCCAGATAGACCGCCGCCCCGGCGCCTCGGCTGAAACGGTCCAGGGCCGTCACCAGCGCGGCCAGCAGCGCGTCGATCGAAGTGAAATGAACCGCACGGCGCACGAATTCCTGCAGCGCCTTGTCGCGCTCATGGGCGGCCTGGAACAACATGTGTTCTACCCATAGCTCAACCTTGTCATGAATGTGGTGAAGCAGGAAGAGCACGGGCAGCATCACCAATATCTCCAGCACTCTGGGCATGAACCCGAGTGGCATCTCGGGTCCCCGAAATTTACCGATCTCGTGGTCGACCAGACCGAACAGGAAAAGCACCAGCACACTGGCGACGCTTACCACCGTTATCTGGCTTGACAGTGTATGCGGGTCGAATTCAAAGACGCGATGGCGCAGAACCGCATAGAACAAGATGCAGTACATGACCAGCAGACCGCCGAAGCTGGCCATGACGGTGAAATGTACATCGCGGTAACCGGCGTCCAGCATGGGCACCTGTGTCAGGGCCGAAGGCAAGGCTCCGCAAGCGAAGGCCAGCAGCAGCCACTTGTGGCGTATGCGCAGGTTGCCGCGTGATTGGCGCATGCCGTCGACCAGGCTGGCCACGCCGAGCGCCAAACCACCTGCGACGCAGGCCTGGACCAGTAGCGACAGTCCTGGCGCATCTTTCCCCAGTCCAAACCACAAGGCGTATGCGCTGCCGGCGATCGCCAGCATCCGGTACCAGGGAAAAATGCGCCGCAACAAGCGACGGAGTGGCGTTGGATCGTAGGGCTGATAGGCCAACGCGAAGCTGGCGACGAAGTACCAGATCAAGCCATAGCTCATCATGTTGATGAGCTTACCTGCAGCAAATAACGGGCCCGACAAGTAGTTGAATGTGTAGAAGGCGTTCAGACTCAGGACCAGGAAACACAGCGCAAGCTGGCGGTAGCTGCGTTCCACAGGCTTGAGCCAGCCGATCATCAGACAGAACAACAGGGCGGGGACGCTCAGCAAGAAGCGTCCCAAGAAGTCGAAATAGTCGGCAAATGGTACGCGTACCGCTTGCGCCCTGATCGTAACTGTGCGTACCTGGCCGGCGTCGTACATGCGCAGCGTTACCGGTTCGCCAATGCCGAACCTGCGCCAGCGATCGAGCGGACGTTCGAAGACGATCTCTCGTCCGGAGCACCTGTTTTTCCCCAACTGTTGCGGGTCTGGTTCAAGGACACACAGGCGGTGCTTGTCGTGACCCCATGGGCCGAGGTGGCCAGCGCCATCGAATTCGATACCGATATCGCCTTGATAGCCGCTGCGCAGCGGTCCGAATGCGCTGCCGATCTCACCGTACAGCAGAACCACGACGCTCGCCACCAACAGGGCGATCAGGCGCTTCCAGGCCGTCGTGGACAAGGAAGGAAGTATCATTGAGCTGCCTCCATGCCTGAGTGCTGCAAATGCGCGGATCGCCGGCCCAGCATCGTCAGCAAGGCAGCACGCTGGCGCACGTTCTCCACTTCCAGCGCGCGTGCCTTGCGTTCGAGTTCCGCGATATACAGCGTGCGCAAGTCCAACCCGATCTGGTTGACCGCCTTGGCAAGCGCATCGACTTCGTCCCGGCGGTACCCGGCACCGCCGGCTTTGCACCCCATGAGGACGAAACCCAGCAAAACGCCGCGCCGGCACATCGGCAAAGCCAGGTCGATGCCGACGTCCGCCAGCGTCTCATTGCCTACCGGCGCCTGGTCGCCGCACAGCGCGACCACCAGCTCATCGTTGGCGCCATAGCTGGCCGGAACACCCGCCAGCGTTGCACCGGCCAATTCGAAGTCGCAGTCGTGCCGTCGCAGGTAAACCGCCGAACCAGCCTGTTCGCTGAACCGATCGAGTTCGGCCAGCAACGAGGCCAGCAAGCTAGGCACTTCGGTGATTCGACTGGCACCGGCAACATAGGCATGCAGTTGCTTCTCGTTGGCTTCCCAGCGCCGCAGAAGCAGGTGGCCGAGGCCCTGCTTGAGCTTTTCGTGCGTCAGATGGAACACCAGGTAGACCACAATGGCAGGCACCGCTTCAATTATCTCTGTCCACCACTGTGGGTGACGGCCGGGTAGCAATTTGGCGTCAACGATATCATCTGCCAGCGACTGGAGCACCAGGAAGAGCGCCAGCAGCAGGAAACTGCTTATCCCCTTTACCGTCAGCCGGCTCATCACGTAACCGAAATCGAACACGCGATGTCGCAGTGTGGCGTAGAGCAACATCACGTACATCGCCAACTGGCCGGCAATGAAGGTCACGATCCGCACACTGGCGCCGAAGCCGATGGCTTGCAGTATTGGAACAGTGGTAAGCAAGGGTGGAACACTGCCGAAGCTCAGCGCAACAAGCAGCCACAGGTGGCGCTGGCGGATGTCACCAGTACTGTTGCGCCAGCCGTCGACGAGACTGAGCAGAGCCAGGGCAACGCCGCTGCAAAGCAGAGCCTGTGTATAGCCCGACAGGAAAGGCATGTCGTAGCCGCAGGCGAAAACAAAGGCGAAAACCGCTCCCGCCAAGGCAAATCCTTGGTACGCCGGCGCGAAGGCGCGCAGCCAGCGCCGCAACCGGGTCGAGGCGTAATCCTGGTAATGCATGACGAAGCCGATGTAGCAAAACAGGATCAGGTCAAAGACCGTCAGCTGCACCACTTTAGCCAAGGTCGCAAGGAGACCGGGCGGCGCCAGGGTAAAGGAATAGAACAAGGAGCTGCCCAGCATCAGGAACATCATGGCCAGGCAACGGTAGGCGTAGCCGACCGGCTTGCGCAGCGCTATCAGCAGCGCGAACGACAAAGCGAATATGCTGATCGTCAACCGTCCCCAGTAATCGACCAGCCCCATGGCCGTCAAAATCCCGGGTTTGGCCTCGATGGTGAGCGCATCGACTTTGCCCGCATCGGGCCGCGTATCGTGCACCTTGCTCAGCGCGACCGCTTCGTTCGCGTGGAATACGCGCCAGCGATCCAGGAGGTGTGCGAAACGGATATGGTCACCGCCGCGCAAGGGCGGTTTGGCGCCCGCTGCAGGAGAGTCGGCATGAGGCTCGTCGATCTTGATTGTATAGCTGCCGCCGCCGTCGGGCGCGGCGCCGTAGCGGCCGAGCATGTCGATACCGGTATAGCCGACTTCGCCGTTCAACAGGACCCGGGTGCCGTTATATGCCTCGACGCCCACCAGTGCGGCCATCCCCAGCGTCAGAATGGCAATCAAGACTTTCCACGACAGAGCGGGCAGCTGGACGAGCGGCATAAGCACCTCCACAGCGGTCTGAAAATGATGCGCCTGCCTGATTACGCTGGCAATCGACCTTATGTGGATGAGCGGTATATTTACAACGGCCGGGCGCCTTTGCTTTTTAAGCCCTGGCTTGGCGAACCCACCTGCGCATCGCGGCCAGCATTCCCGCACCCAGGCACAATAAACCCAGCGAGGCCGGCTCGGGCACCTGCGCCGGCGGCGGGTCGAACTGGTGGCTGGACACCGTCGCGTGGAGGAAATTCTGGCCGTAGGCTTCGTTGGGATTCGAGAAGCCCATACCGAGGCCGCTGCGGACATAGCCGGGGACCACGCCCACGCCATTCCCGACGATGCCGTTCAGGTAGTCGGTGGCATCGGTCTTCATGGTGCCGGCCACGCGATAAGTACCTTTGGTGAGCACCAGGTCGTCCAGTTCAGTCAGGTACCAGATCGCCGTTCCCTGCGCGCTCGGCACGCGGGTGCTGGCACTGTCGACGGTGACGCTGGCCAGCAGCGTGCCCTGCTCGTTCCACAATCCCACCGTGTGGCTGCCGGTGAGGCCGTCGCCTTCGGCATCCATCCAGCCCAGGCCGTCGATGGTGATGGCGTCCGTGACCGTGAACGCGGTGCCGGACGTGTAATTGGAAGCGCCGTGGCTGGTGGAGTAGGTGGAAGACTTGCTGGCGTCGATCAGCAGGCTTGCCTGGCTGGTGCCGGACAGCAGGGATGCGGCGCAGAACAGGCCGATACTCAGGGTGCGAAGTGTCATGAAACGTCCAATCAAAAGTGATATTTGAAAGACATCATTGAAACAAATCGCACCCCAAAAAGCTTCCCCCCGGCAAGGGGGATTTCTGCCGTTTCAGCCCAGCTTTTCCTTGAAGAAGGCGACCGTCCTGCCCCACGCCAGCTTGGCCGCCGCCTCGTCGTAGCGCGGCGTGGTGTCGTTGTTGAAGCCGTGCTCGGCGCCGGCGTAGACGAAGTGCTGGTAGTGCACCTTGTTGGCCTGCAGCGCAGCCTCGTAGGCGGGCCAGCCGGCCAGGATGCGCTCGTCCTTGCCGGCGTCGTGGATCATCAGCGGCGCGCGGATGCGGGCGACGTCGGCGGCTTGCGGCTGCGAGCCGTAGAAGGGCACGGCGGCCGCCAGGTCGGGGACCTGGGTGGCCAGGTAATTCGCAATGCCGCCGCCCCAGCAGAAGCCGACCACGCCGACCTTGCCCGTCCCCTGCGGCAGCGTGGCCAGCGCATGCGCGGCGGCGACGAAATCGGCGCGGGTCCTGGCCTGGTCCAGCTTGGGGAACAGGGCCCGGGCCTTGTCCTCGTCGCCGGGATAGCCGCCCAGCGGGGCCAGCGCGTCCGGGGCGTAGGCGATGAAGCCCTCGAGCGCCAGGCGGCGCGCGATGTCTTCGATGTGCGGGTTCAGGCCGCGGTTTTCGTGCACCACCAGGATCGTCGGCAGCTTGCCCTTGGCGTTCGCCGGCATCGCCAGGTAGCCGCGCACCGTGCCGTAGCCCTGCGGCGACGGAAACTCCTGGTAGCTGGTCTTGATGCGGGCGTCGCCGGCGGCCGCCAGCGGCGCCGCGAACGAAGGAGACAGCTGCGCCAGCAGGGTGGTGGCGGTCGCGCCGCCCACCGCATAGCGTCCGGCCCGCGCGAGGAAATCGCGGCGCGACAGGCGGCCGTGCACGTAGCCGTCGAAAAGCTTCAGTACTTCGGGGTCGAAATCCGCCGCGGTCAAACGCTTCATGTCCTGTCTCCCTTGTTAAAAAAGCCAGTCTAACGCATTGCATTCTCGTACGCCGCCTGCAGCTCGCCGAACACCGAGCGTTGCGGACGCGGTGCGCCGAGGTGCAGGTGCCGCAGTTCTTCCATGAAGGCTTCCCACAGCGCCGGCCCGCCCTGCTCCAGCAACTCCGCGCGTACCGACAGCTCATGGCTGGCAGCCGTGTGCCGCCGGCCCCAGGCCGCCATCTGCGCCAGCAGGGGCAGCAGCTGGATGGCCGATTCCGTCAGGCTATAGATGCCTTTCTGCCTGTGCTGGGGGTCCGGCCGCCGCGTCAGCAGGCCGGCGGCCACCAGGCGCTTGAGGCGGTCGGCCAGGATGTTCGACGCGATGCCCTCCTCGCTCTGCGCCAGCAGGTCGCCATACGTACGCCGGTTCCCGAACATGAGGTCGCGGATGACGATCAGGCTCCAGCGGTCGCCCAGCTGTTCGAGCGTCAGGTTGATCGGACAGCCCGACCGGCTTGCCTGTGACATCGCCTTCTCCCACACAATCTGCTTGCAATGTGCAAGATGATAAAGTATCTTTTATCCACTTGCATTTCGCAAGTGGTATCCCACCCACCTCACTGATGAAAGCGGTCCAACCATGTCGCTCGCCCTCTACGGTCATCCCTTTTCTTCATACACCCAGAAAGTGCTGATCGCACTGTACGAAAATGCCCTGCCCTTCGAGTTCCGCTGCATCGGGCCGGACACGCCGCAGCATGTGGGCGAATGGCTGCGCCGCTGGCCGCTGCGCAAGTTCCCGCTGCTGGTGGACGGCGAGCGCGACGTGGCCGAGACCAGCATCATCATCGAATACCTGCAGCTGGCACATCCGGGACCGGTGCGCCTGCTGCCGGCCGATGCGATGGCCGCGCTGGACGTCCGCTTCCTCGACCGCTTCTTCGACCTGCACGTGATGTCGCCGGTCCAGCACGCGGTGGGCGGCGCCCTGAGCGGCGATCCGGACAAGCGCCGCGAGGGCCTGGCGCATGCGGCCGAAAAACTGGAATGGGCCTATGCCTGGCTGGAACAGCGGCTCGCCGACCGGACCTGGGCCGCGGGCGACGGGTTCAGCCTGGCCGACTGCGCCGCCGCGCCCTCGCTGTTCTACGCCGACTGGGTTCACCCCATCTCCGCCGACTACCCGGTGCTGCGCGCCTACCGTTCGCGCCTGCTCGGCCGGCCCTCCTTCGCCCGCGCGGTGGAAGAGGCGCGCCCCTACCGTCCCCTGTTCCCGCTGGGCGCGCCGGACCGCGACTGATCGGGTGCGCGCGGTGAGAAAGCGCGCATCTTTCCGATATGGCAATACGGTATCGTGTCGGTTTCCCAGCAAGGAGACGCCGTGGCCATATCCGCAAACCTCAGCGGTTCGATCCGCATCGACGGCACGCCCGCCAACGACACCCTGAAGGGCACGCTGTCCGACGAGGACATCCACGGCGGCGCCGGCGACGATGACCTCATCGGCAACGGCGGCAACGACCTGCTCGACGGCGGCCCCGGCGACGACTACCTGGTTGGCGGCAGCGGCAACGACACCCTGCTGGGCGGCGACGGCGACGACCTGCTGTTCGGCCAGGGCGGCAACGACAGCTTCGACGGCGGCAGCGGCCTGAATATCATGGTCGGCGGCAAGGGCGACGACCACTACGAGATCCACGACCGCCGCGACCTGGTGATCGACCTCGGCGGCCACGACAGCGGCACCATCCACGCCGACTGGTACAAGACCAATCCCGACATCGAGGACTGGACCTGGGCGCCCGGCGTGCAGAAGCTGCCCTACTGGATCGATGCCCTCGTCTTCGACGGCGCCCCCTTCCTCGACGGCGTCCTCGGCGGCAATCGCGTCATCGGCTATGCCTTCGCGCAGACCTCGCCGAGCTTCTTCGACGACGACGACAAGAACGGATTCAATCCTTTCAACGCCGACCAGATCACGTACACCAAGGCGGTGCTGGCCTACATCGAGACCTTGATCAACGTGCACTTCGTCGAGACCACCGACACCGAAGCGCTCGGCACCATCGTCTTCGCCAACAACCAGCAGGAAGATTCGGCCGGCTACGGCTATACGCTGCAGCCGACCCGGGCGGGGTCGCGGGTGATGGTCGACTCCACCCAACTGGCGCTCTCGCCGAATCTCGACAGAGGCGCCGAATTCATGCGGGTGGTCACCCACGAGATCGGCCACGCGCTGGGCCTCAAGCATCCCTTCGCCGACGCCGACGCGACCGGCAACAGCGGTCCCGGCCCCTACCTGCCGCAGTCGGAAGACCATGTACTGTACACGGTGATGAGCTACACCGGCATCGAGCGCAATCCCGGCCAGTTCAGCCCCCTCGACGTCGCGGCCCTGCAGTACCTGTACGGCCCGGCCAGTAACTACCACGGCGGCGACACCCGCTACACCATCGGCCGCGACTACCTCATGATCGGCGACGGCGGCGGCAACGACACCATCGACGGTTCGGCCCAGACCGAAAACCTGACCCTGTCGCTGGAAGCGGGCTACTGGAGCCATGTCGGCACCAAGGCGGCGACCATCACCGCGCGCGGCCAGATCACGATCGACATCGGCTCGGTGATCGAGAACGCGATCGGCGGCGCGGGTAACGACAGGATCACCGGCAATGCGGTGGCCAACAGCATCGCCGGCGGCGCCGGCAACGACACGCTGGGCGGCGCCGGCGGCGACGACCGCCTCGACGGCGGCGCGGGCCTCGACACGGCGGTGTATGCGGGCGCGCGGGACGGCTACACGATCGCGCGCAACGAGGCCGGCATGACCGTCACCGACAAGAGCGGCGCCGAAGGCAGCGACACCCTTGCCGGCATCGAGCGCCTGCTGTTCGCCGACGGCGCGCTGGCCTTCGACACCGACGGCGTCGCCGGCCAGGCCTACCAGTTGTACGCGGCCGCCTTCGACCGCGTGCCCGACCTGGCGGGCCTGGGCTACTGGCTCGGCGTGATGGACCGCGGCGCTTCGCTGGTGGACGTGGCGACGGCGTTCACGAAGGACACCGAATTCACGAAGATGTACGGCGCCACCCGCAGTGCCGAGGACTTCCTGACCAAGGTCTACGAGCACATGCTGCACCGGGCGCCGGATCCGGCCGGCTACGCTTACTGGCTGCAGGTGCTGAAGAACGGCGCGACCGAAGGCCAGGTGCTGGCCGGCGTCAGCGAGGGCACGGAACTGCACGCCCTGCTGGTCGGGCAGATGCAGGACGGAATCGCCTACCTGCCCTACGGCGCCTGAGCGGCGCCGCCTACTCCTTGTCCTTGCGCCGCAGCAGGGACAGGATCACGAAGGCGAACACCGCGCTGACCACCGCCGTGGTCTCGCGGCCCATCCCGGCCGCCACCCCGATGGCGGCGGTCAGCCACACGCTGGCGGCCGTGGTCAGGCCCTTGATATCGTTCCGTTCGCGCAGCTTGAGGATGGCGCCGGCGCCGAGGAAGCCGATCCCCGCCGTCACGCCCTGCAGCACCCGCGACAGGTCCTCGGTCCGCATGCCGGCCTGCAGCGGAATCAGGATGAACAGCGCCGAGCCGAGCGCCACCAGCATGTGGGTGCGCTGTCCGGCCGAGGCGCCGACCGACTCGCGCTCGTAGCCGAGCAGGCCGCCGAGTCCCACCGCGACGATCAGGCGCACGACCACGCGGGTGATGTCTTCGGCGTTGCCGAGGTCCGAGAATTCCTCCTGTATCGTGCGCCAGCTCTGCTCCCACCACATGCGGTCCTCCCCGAGAAATTCCGCACATGATGCCAGCCGGGCCGTTTCGGCGACGCACGCGGATCAGATCTGGGCCTGGCCACCGTCGACGAAGAGTTCGGCGCCATTGACGAAGGAGGCGTCGTCGGATGCAAGGAACACCGCGGCTTTCGCGATCTCGTCCGGCTCGCCGACGCGGCCCAGCGGGATCTGCGAGGCCATGTAGTCGAGCAGGCCTTGCTGCTGCCGGGCGTCGTCGCCGGCCAGTTCGACCAGGCCGGGGGTGCGGGTGGCGCCCGGGCTGATGGTGTTGATGCGGATGGCGCGGTCCTTCAGGTCGAGGATCCAGTTGCGGGCGAAGGCGCGCACCGCGGCCTTGCTGGCGGCGTAGACGCTGAAGGCCGGAGTCCCGGAGCTGCCGGCGGTGGAGCCGGTCATGATCACCGAGGCGCCTTTCGACAGCAGCGGCAGGGCCTTCTGCACGGTGAACAGGGTGCCCTTCACGTTGCGGCCGAAGGTGTCGTCGAACTGCTCTTCGGTGATCTCGCCGATCGGCAGCATCGAGCCGCCGCCGGCATTCGCGAACAGGACGTCGATGCGGCCGTAGCGTTCGCGGATCTCGTCGTACAGCTTGTCGAGATCGCCCAGCCTGCTGGAATCGACGCGCAGGCCCAAGGCGTCGTGGCCGATGGCGTCCACCGCGGCATCCAGTTCGGCCTGGCGGCGTCCGGTGACGATCACTTGCGCGCCTTCGAGGGCGAAGCGCTTGGCGGTGGCCAGGCCGATGCCGCTGGTGGCGCCGGTGATCAGGGCGATTTTGTTGTCGAGTTTGCGGATCATGATGTTCTCCTTTGCTTGATGGGTCGGTTGGGTCAGTCGATGTGAGGCATGGTACCGATGACCGGGGCCATTTAAAATAGCAATAATCACAAACCATCGTTGCATATTTGGAGGTATGTAGATGTCGACCCTGCCCGATTTCGAAGGCCTGGCGATGTTCGCCAAGGTGGCCGAGGAGCGTTCCTTCGCCGGCGCCGCACGCGCCCTGAACGTGTCGGTGGCGACCGTGTCGCGCGCCGTCGCCCGGCTGGAAGAGCGGCTCGGCGCGCGCCTGCTGAACCGCACCTCGCGCCAGCTGGCGCTGACCGAGTTCGGCAACATGATCGCGGAGAGCGCCCTCAAGGTGGTACGCGAAGCCGAAGCGGCGGAAGCGGCCGCGCGCGAGACGTCGGCGAGGCCGCGCGGGCTGGTGCGGCTGTCGGTGCCGATGTCCTTCGGCCTGCGCTGGGTGGCGCCGCTGATGCCGGCCTTCTTCAGGGAATATCCGGAAGTCTCGGTCGACCTGCACCTGAGCGACGCCCAGGTCGACCTGGTCGGGCAAGGCTTCGACGCCGCCCTGCGCATCGCCGTGCTGGCCGATTCCTCCCTGGTGGCGCGGCGCCTGAGCCCAGTCGCGCCGCTGGTGGTCGCCTCCCCCGCCTACCTGCGGGAGCACGGCACGCCCGAGCATCCCTCGGACCTGGCCCGGCACGCCTGCCTGGGCTATGCCTACCGCGCGCGCAACGACGTCTGGCGCTTCACCAACGCCGCCGGCGAGGAGGTCAGCATCAGGCCCAACGGCCCGCTCAGGGTGACGAATGCCGACGCCCTGATGCCGACCGTGCTGGACGGCCTGGCGATCGCGGAATTCCCGGAATTCATCTGCGCCGACCAGGTGCGCGACGGCCGCCTGGTGCCGATCCTGAAGGACTGGACCCTGCCGCGCGGTGGACTCTATTTCGTCACACCCTCGGCGCGCACGCGGCCGGCCAAGGTCGAGGCGCTGTCCGAGTTTTTCGTGCGCCACCTGGGCAGGCCGGACTGGCGGATCGTGGACTGGTAGCCTGCGTTTTCAGTGCAGCCTGACCGCGGCCACCGTCACCTCGTCTTTCACTTCGATGGCCGCGTCGTCGAAGCCCGGCGGCCCGAACTTGCCGCGGGCATCCCGGCTGAAACCGTAGTTCTCCTTCGGGATGCCGATCAGGTTGCGGTCCAGTTCAGCATTCTCGTTCTCGTCCTGGTAGGCCAGCACGGCCCAGGTCCCCTTCGGCACGCCGGACACCGCGATCACGTTCTCGCCCTCGCGGGCCGGCATCGATGCGGAATAGGCGCAATGCTTGAGGAAGCGTTCCCTGTCGCAGACGGCAACGTTGATCCTGCCCTTGCCGGCAACGACGGCCGAGACGTGGACTTCGACCGTGGCGGCCGATGCGCAGGCGGCGGCGCCCAGCAGCAGGCAGCCGGACAGCAACTGGATGAATCGGGTCATGCGTTTCCTTTCTTGTATGGTAGGCTGGTTCACATGCTGCTCGATGCCTTCATTCTCATCCTTACCGTGGTCCTGATGGAAGTGTTTTCCATCGTGGCGCACAAGTACGTGATGCACGGCTTCGGCTGGGCGTGGCACCGCTCGCACCACGAGCCGCGCAGCGGCTGGTTCGAGAAGAACGACCTGTACGCCGTCGTGTTCGCGGGCGTGGCGATCGCCCTCATTTACGCCGGCGCCACCCTGGGCCACCATCCGCTGGAATGGATCGGCGCCGGCATGACGGCCTATGGCCTGCTCTACTTCGTGGCCCACGACGGCCTGGTGCACCAGCGCTGGCCCTTCCGCTACGTGCCGCGCAGCGGCTACCTGAAGCGCCTCTACCAGGCCCACCGCATGCATCACGCGGTGTCGGGCAAGGACGGCGCGGTGTCCTTCGGCTTCCTGTATGCGCCGCCGGTCGAGGCCCTCAAACGGCGCTTGCATGCGCTGCACCAGGGGCCGCTTCGGCGGCGCCACCCGGACGCTGCCACAGGCCGGCCGGACGCGTCTGCAGCGCATTCGCGCCCGCCAGACGCGAACTGAGGGCCTGCCCTCCTCCCTCCGCCAGCAGGCGCAATTTGGTCGCCTTCGAGGTGCCCGCGCGCTCATCCCAGGCATGCGCACCGCGGCGCTTCACCACGATGCCGATCTGCCGGTATACCTTGCGCGCGGTGGCGATCGCCCAGGCCGAACGTAGCGGCAGCGCGACGATGCCGCCGAGGGCCGAGGCGTAATACGGCTCGGCGTGATCGACCAGGCGCGCGGCCAGCTTCGCCAGCGCCGGACGGTGCCGCGGCAGCGCGAGTTCGTCGCGGGGGATGCCGGCTTCGCGCAGCCACTGGGCCGGCAGGTAGCAGCGCCCGATCCGGGCATCCTCGACGATGTCGCGCGCGATGTTCGTCAGCTGGAACGCCAGGCCGAGGTCGCAGGCGCGGTCGAGCACACGCGCATCGCTCACGCCCATGATCGAGGCCATCATCAGGCCGACCACGCCGGCCACGTGGTAGCAGTAGCGCAGGGTGTCGTCGATGCTCTCGTAGCGCGCGCCCTCGACGTCCATCGCGAAGCCGGCCAGGTGGTCGAAGGCGAAGCGCTGTGGAATATGGTGGCGCAATGCCACTTCCTGGAAGGCGGCGAAGGCCGGGTCGCGCATCGTCTCGCCGGCATAGGCGCGGTGGGTCTGTTCGCGCAGGCCTTCCAGCTTGTTTGCGGCATCCGGCTGTTCGCTCGGCGCCGCATTGAAGCCCAGCTCCTGGCCGTCGACCACGTCGTCGCAATGGCGGCACCAGGCGTACAGCATCAGCACGCTGCGCCGGGTGGCCGGGTCGAACAGCCTGGCGGCGGCGGCGAAGCTCTTCGAGCCGACTTCGATGGCCTGGGTGGCGTGGTTCAGCAGCCCGTCGTTCATACCCGCACTCCTTCCTGCATCTCCTTCAGCATCAGGCCGGCCGTGGCCTTGGCCGAACCGATCACGCCCGGCACGCCGGCGCCGGGATGGGTGCCGGCGCCGACCAGGTAGAGGTTCGCCAGCGCGGCATCGCGGTTGTGCGGACGGAACCAGGCGCTCTGGGTCAGCAGCGGTTCGAGCGAGAACGCCGATCCATGATGGGCGTTGAGCTGGTCGCGGAAATCCAGCGGCGTGAAGATGCGGCTGGTGACGAGCTGGCTGCGCAGGCCCGGCATGTAGCGCCGCTCCAGGTAGTCGAAGATGCGCTCGCGGTACTTCGGCCCCTCCACTTCCCAGTCGATCGGCGCATTGCCGAGGTGGGGCACCGGCGCCAGCACGTAGTGGCTGCCGCAGCCCGGCGGCGCCAGCGAGGGATCGGTCACGCAGGGGGCATGCAGGTAGAGCGAGAAATCCTCGGCCAGGGTCTCGCCATGGAAGATGTCCTTGATCAGCTCGCGGTAGCGCGGGCCGAAGCACACCGTGTGGTGGCGCAGCTGGCTGTGGTGATGGTCGAGGCCGAAGTACAGCACGAACAGCGAATTGCTGAAGCGCTTCTTGCGCAAGGCCTCACCCTGGGCCTCCCCGCGCGGATGCCCGCCCAGCAGCTTGGCATAGGTGTGGACCACGTCGGCATTCGAGGCCACCGCATCGGCATCGAACCGGCGGCCATCCTCCAGGCGCACGCCGCGCACGCGTCCGGCGCCGGTCTCGATTTGGGCCACCGCCGCGTTCAGTTCGATGCGCCCGCCGATGTCTTCGAACAGGCGCACCAGGCCGCGCACCAGGGCGCCGGTGCCGCCGCGCGGGAACCACACCCCCCACTCGCGTTCCAGCGCGTGGATCAGCGTGTAGATCGAGGACGTGGCGAAGGGATTGCCGCCCACCAGCAGCGAGTGGAAGGAGAAGGCCTGGCGCAGCTGCTCGTCCTGGATGAAGCGCGACACGATGCCGTACACGCTGCGCCAGGCCTGCAGGCGCGCCAGCTGGGGGCCGGCGGCCACCATGTCGCGGAAGGACAGGAAAGGCACGGCGCCCAGCTTCAGGTAGCCTTCCGCGAACACCGCCTTCGAATAGGCCAGGAAGCGCCGGTAGCCCGCCACGTCTTGCGGGTTGCGCGCGTGGATCTGGCGGTCCAGGGCTTCCTGGTCGTTGGCGTAGTCGAAGTGGCTGCCGTCTTCCCAGCACAGGCGGTAGAACGGCGACACCGGCAGCATCTCGACATAGTGTTCCATGCGCTTGCCGGCCAGCGCGAACAGCTCCTCGATGCAGGAGGGGTCGGTGATGACGGTGGGGCCGGCGTCGAAGGTAAACCCCTGGTCTTCGTACACGTAGGCGCGGCCGCCCGGCTTGTCGCGCTTTTCCAGCAGCGTGGTCTGGATGCCGCGCGCCTGCAGGCGGATGGCCAGGGCCAGGCCGCCGAAGCCGGCGCCGATGACCACCGCGCGGCGCGGTTCGATATTCCGTGCGTTCATTCTGCTCTTCCGATCTGGTGAGGGTAGATCTTGCAGGCCGCAACGAAAGCCTGCTTCAGCGGCACCGGCGGCTTGCCGGACAGGAGACGCGCCTTGTCCTGCAAACTCAGGCGGCCGGCATAGAAATGCTCGATCAGGGAGGCCGGCAGGCGGTAGAAGCGCTGCATCACGCGCCAGCGGTGGTCCGGGCTGCCGGCCAAAAACAGCATGCGGTTGAGCAGCCGGAAGAAGCGCTGGCGCCGCCATTCCGTCTGCGCTTCGTCGCGGATCGCGGCGAACAGGGCCGCCGCGCACAGGTCGCCCAGGGCGGCGATGCGCTCGCTGAGCCGCACCGCATGCGGCAGCGAGTAGCCGGTGGTCGAGTGGAACAGTCCGGCGCGCAGGCCCACGCTGGGCTGGCCGGCCAGGTCGTCCCAATAGGCGTCGAAGTCGCCCGCCAGCACGATCGGCAGCCTGCCCTCTTCCTCGCGCAGCAGTTGCGCGATCCGCCAGCCGCGCGCCCGCGCATAGGCGCCGATGTTGGCGCGCAAGCGTTCGGGTTCCCAGGCGGCGCTGTCGACGTAATGCGTGTCCTCGATCAGCAGGCGCTGCGCATCGAAGGGCAGCACGTAGACGAAGCGGTAGCCACCCTGCTGCCCGACGCTCGCATCCATGATGATGGGCGCGGTCAATCCATGCGGTTCTTCCAGGCGCACTTCCTGGCCGAGGAAGGTCTGCCAGCCCAGCGCGAGGCGCGGGCTGCCGCGCATGCCGCGGCCGTCGATGACAGCGCGCGCTTCCAGCACCTCGCCGTCCTCCAGCCTGACCCGGCTCGGGCCGACACTGGCAATGCGCACGCCCAGGCGCAGGCCTGGGCCGAGGGCCGGCTCGATCGTGCGGGCGAAATCCTCGGAGGCGATACTGGCGTAGCCGCCTTCGAGCGTGCGGCTGAATTCCGGGAACACGACCTCGTGGCGCGGCCAGCGGCGCGAGACCAGCGGCGCGATCCAGGCCTGTTGCGCGGCGTCGAGGTCGCCGTCATGGAAAGACCAGGTGTGGTTGCCGCCCAGGCGTTCGCCCTGCTCCAGCAGCAGGATGCGCAGTTCCGGCCTGTGCCGGGCCAGGCGCCAGGCGATCAGGCCGTTGGCCAGGCCGCCGCCGGCCAGGATCAGGTCCCAAGGCGCGGCTTTCATGCCGGGGCGCCCGCCCGCGCCATCCTGTCCTCGCTGCGGCGCAGGCGCACGGCCGCCTCGACGATGTCGGCGGCGCGCGACGTACCGCCGGCGCGGGCCAGGCTGACCCTTTGCTCGTCGAGGCGGACGCCGAACTGCGGCTCCTCGAACAGGCGCCGCAGCTGGCGGGCGATGGTGGCGGCGCCGGCCAGGCGCGCCGATGCGTGCAGGCCGATCCCGGCGTGCAGGATGCGGGCGGCGGTGCCCGGCTGGTCGAAGGTCACCGGCATTGCCAGCAGTGGGGTGCGCGCCTCGACCGCATCCATCACGGTATTGATGCCGGCATGCGAGACCACCGCGTCGGCGCGCGCCAGCGCTTCCCGCTGCGGCGCGAAGGCACAGACCGCGGTGGCGCCGGCGCGCAGCAGCGCTGCTTCCCGGGCCGCATCGAGGCCGCCGCAATGCGCGACCAGCAGCTGGGCGTCGAGCCGGCGGCACGCCCTGGCGACGCGTTTGAAGATGCCGAATCGATGGCCCTGCAGGGTACCGAGGGAAGCGAACACGAAGGGCCGGCCGCTGTCCAGTTCCGGCAAGGGCGTCGGCGCCGCGGCGCCGGCGTCGCCGGGCGCGCGCAGCGGCCCCACATGGTGGAAATGCGGCGGCAGCGCGCGGCGCGGGAAATCGAAGGCTTCGGTGGTCTGGCTGATCTGCGCCAGCGGCGACAGGCACTCATGCAGGCCATCGCGCGCGGCGATGCCCAGCCGGCGCGACTCGGCCTTGATGACTTTCCGGTGCGGACCCATCATCCAGTCGTAGACGCGGGTGCTGCCTTCCACCACCTGATGCCCGCGTTCGCTGTAGTCATACGCGAACGGCATCACCGCCAGCGGAATGCCGGGTTCGCGGTTGACCGGCATGGCGCAGGCCACCGAGACGAAAGGCAGGCCGAGCGCTTCGGCCACCATGCCGCCGGCCGCCTCCATCTGGTCGGCGATGACGACGTCGATCTGCAGCGCGTCCAGCGCGGCGGGCAATTCGCGGCACAGCATTTGCGTACCGCGCCCCATGTCGAGGATCACCTGGCGCAAGCCCAGCGGACCGCCTGGACTGGCGGCGCGCCGCAAGGAGGCCGCCAGCGAACCGGGTGGATGGGTGACGTGGCCGAGCGAGTGGAAGCCGAGGCGGCGGTTCTTCAGGTAGATGGCCGCGTCCGGCCGCTGCAGGAAAGTCACGCGGTGGCCGCGCCCGACCAGTTCGAGGCCGAGCGCCGCCAGCGCGCTGAAGTGGCTGTAGAACGCCGGTGCGACCACGCCGAAGTGGGCCATGCGCCTTCCCGTCCGCGCTCAGTGGCGCGCCAGGCTCGTCCTGGCGCCGGCCGCATGCGGGTGCGTGCCGGTACCGGGGAAGCGGACGCCTTCGTGGGTCTGCGCGAACAGGCCGGCGACGAAGCGGCGGGTATGGCCCTGCTCGCCCAGCGCCGCGCTCAGGTGGCGCTCGGCGTCGAACAGGTGGCCATTCAGGCGGCGCCGCGCTTCCTCCTTGCCCAGGGTGTTGATGAGGGTGGCCTTGCCGATGTCCTGGCCGACGTCCTTGCCGGTGACGGCGCTGTCGTTGCCGGGGCCGTCCTGGAAATCGTCGCGGATCTGGAAGGCATGGCCGGCCGCCAGCGCGAAGGCGCGCAGCGAGGCCGCCACGCAGTCGTCGGTCTCGGCGATGATGGCGGCCATGTCGACCGCCACGCCCAGCAGCACGCCGGTCTTGAGCTCATAGGTAGCGGCGATGTCGGCCGCGGTGTGCCGGCGGCCGCGCAGGTCGAGAAACTGGCCCTTCACCAGGCCCTGGTCGCCGATCGTCTCCGACAGCCTGGCGACCAGGCGGGCGCGGATCGCGGCAGGGATCTCGCGCGCCGAGGCGACGATGCCGAAGGCGCGGCTGAGCAGGCCGATGGCGGCCAGGATGGCGACGTCTTCGCCGAACTGCACGTGGATGGTGGGCCTGCCGCGGCGGAGCATGGCATTGTCCATGCACGGCATGTCGTCGAGGATCAGCGAGGCCGCGTGCACCATCTCGACCGCGCAGGCGACGTCGACCAGGGCCTTCGACTCGCAGCCGAGGTCGTGCGCGACCAGCAGCAGCAGCAGCGGCCGCATGCGCTTGCCGGCGCCGAGCGCGCCGGCGCGCATCGCCTGCGTGAGCAGGTCGGCCTGGTCCGGGCTCTGCGCCAGGTGGTGGCCGATGCGTTCTTCCAGCTGCCGGCGCAGCAGCGCGAGTTCGTCAGGCGAGACCCCGTCCAGTTCTTTCATGCCGAGCCCGCCGAACCGCCGTGCCTGTGTCTTCATTCGCACCCCTGCCAGATTTGATGAAATTGAGTTTCATGATACCGGAAACATATTAAAAAATAGCCAACTGAATCCAAGCGTGCGCGACCTTCGCGCAACACGAGAGTGCCCTGCCCAGGCTGGCAACTTTGCTATGATTGGCTTTCCGCAAATAACCGGAAGGTCCCGATGAAGTGGCTGAAGTGGCCGACGTATCTCGCTCCGCTCGTTCTCCTTGGCCTGGCAGGCTGCGCCGGCGCGCCGCTCAAGGACGGCACCTATCCGCTACAGCCACACCAGCGCGTGGCCCTGTCCGGCGACACCACCCTCACCTATGACAGCTTCAGCGACAGCCGCTGCCCGGCCAACGCGCGCTGCATCTGGGCCGGCCGGCTGAGCTTCCAGTTCGTGCTGGAAGGCCCGGACGGCCGCGAAGAATTCTCCCTCGGTCCGGACCAGCTGAGCGCCACGCCGACATCGCTTCACGGCGCACGCGTGGCGCTCGATCCGGCCAGCATCCCGCCCGCGCGCAACGCCGCCGCGACGCGCCCCGGCTACGTCATCCCCGTCACGCTCAAGGTAAGCACGCCATGACCACTTCCGCGAAAGCGCTCGCCAGCGCACTGATCCTGTCAATCATCCTCGCGCCGCCGCTGGCGCTGGCCAGGACGCCGGTCGCCACCGGCACCGGGGGCGCGGTCGCCACCATCAGCGAAAAGGCCTCGGCATCGGCGCTCGCCATCCTGAACAAGGGCGGCAACGCGATCGACGCCGCCGTCGCCGCCGCCGCCACGCTGGGCGTGACCGACCCGTTCAGCTGCGGCATCGGCGGCGGCGGCTTCATGGTCATCTACCTGGCCAGGGACAAGCGCGTGATCACCCTCGACCACCGCGAGACCGCGCCCGCCTCCTTCGGCCCGGGCGTGTTCCAGGAAAACGGCAAGCCTGTCGATTTCGAGACGGCGGTCGCCAGCGGCGCCGCGGTCGGCGTGCCGGGCACCGTGCGCGGCTGGCACGAAGCCCTGCAGCGCTACGGCACCATGTCCTTCAAACAGGTGCTGGCGCCGGCCATCGACGTGGCCACCAGGGGCTTTCCCGTCAGTGAAACTTTTCATAAATTGACGGCCGAAAATGAAAGAAAATTTCAGCTATTCACGACCACCAGCCGGCTCTACCTGAGGGACGGCAAGGCGGTGCCCACCGGCACCATCCTGAAGAATCCGGACATGGCCAAGGCCTACCGCGAGATCGCCGCGCGCGGCTACAAGGCCTTCTACGAGGGTCCGATGGCGAAGGCGATCGTCGACGCCGTGAACCGTCCGCCGCTGGCCAAGGGCGCCTCCGTACGTCCCGGCACGATGTCGCTGGCCGACCTGGCCAACTACGAGGCGCGCATCCGCCAGCCGATACGCTCGACCTATCGCGGCTACGACGTCTACGGCATGCCGCCGCCCAGCAGCGGCGGAATCGCGGTGGCCGAGGCCCTCAACATCCTCGAAGGCTACGACCTGAAGAGCATGCCGCGTCCGAACGTCGAGCACCTGTACCTGGAAGCCAGCCGCCTGGCCTTCGCCGACCGCAACGCCTACCTGGCCGACCCGGAATACGTCGACGCCCCGATCGAGGGCATGCTGGCCAAGCAGTTCGCGGCCCAGCGCCGCTCGCTGATCCGTCCCGACAAGGCGGCCGGCGTGGTCCCGGCCGGCGACGCCTTCCTGTACGAGAACGACCAGAGCTTCCCGCTGCGCCCGCAGCAGAAGCTGATCCAGGAAGGCACGCACACGACCCACCTGACGGTGTCGGACAAGGAGGGCAATGTGGTCGCCTACACCTTCACCATCGAATCCTGGGGCGGCAGCGGCATCGTGGTGCCGGGCTACGGCTTCCTGTTGAATAACGAGATGACGGACTTCGATTTCACCGGCCCGGCGCCGAACATCCCGGAAGCCGGCAAGCGCCCGCGCAGCAGCATGGCGCCGACCATCGTCATGAAGGACGGCAAACCGGCCTTCACCATCGGCAGCCCGGGCGGCGCGACCATCATCACCACCGTGCTGCAGACCATGGTCAATTACATCGACCTCGGCATGCCGATGGACCAGGCGATCGACGCGCCGCGCCTGTCGCAGCGCAACGCGAAGGAGACCTCGGTGGAGCCGGGCTTCATCGGCACGCCGCAGGCGAAGGCGCTGGAAAGCTTCGGCCACAAATGGGAAACCAGCCCGCCACCAGAAGAGATCGGCGCGGCGAATGCGATCGTGTTCAATCCGGATGGGACCGTGACGGCGGTGAGCGAAGGCCACCGGCATGGGGTCGGTACGGCGCTGGTGCAGAAGCGCGGGCACTGAAAGGAAAATACATGACAAGCAAACAGGGATGGACGATCGCGCTCGCGCTGTGCGCCGCGTCCGCATCGGCTACCGAAGCCCCCATCCAGAACGTGACCCTGTATCCCGGCAGCGCGACGGTCGAACGCGCCGTCGAGGTGGCGCCGGGCATGACCCAGGTCGAGATCACCGGCCTGCTGGCCAACTTCGATACCGGCACCATGCGCCTGCAGGCCAGTCCCGGCATCCAGGTCGGCCAGGTGCTCACCCGCGACCGCTCCAGCGCCGACAGCCCCAGCCCGCGCCAGGCCGATCTCGAAGCGAAGATCCTGGCCCTGCAGGACCAGATCGCCGCCATCGACGTCGATACCAGGGCGTCGCAGACGGCCCAGAACTATCTCGAGCACCTGGGCGGCGGCGGCGAAGGCACGGCCCGTGCGCCGGCCGATCCGAAGACCCTGCTGGCCACCGTCGACGCCATCCGCAGGGGCAGCGGCGAGGCGCTCGAGCGCGTGCGCAGCGGCGAGATCAAAAAACGCACCCTGGCCAGGCAGCTCGACGCCCTCAAGCGCGAACTCGGCACGGTCCAGGCCGGCACGCGCGCCGGCCGCACCATCACGGTCCACCTGGCGGCCCGGCAGGCGGGCAAGCTGCTGCTGTCCTACCAGGTGAACCGGGCGGGCTGGAAGCCGGCCTACCGCGCCTCGCTGGATTCGAACGCGTCCACGGTCGAGCTGGAGCGGATGGCGACGATCTCGCAGAAGACCGGCGAAGACTGGAGCAAGGTCAAGTTGCGCCTGTCGACCGGGCAGCCGAACCTGTCGGTGCAGGCGCCGAACCCCTCTTCCTGGCTGCTGACTTACCAGCCGCCGGCGCAGCAGGCAGCCGTGTTCTACAGGGCGCCGCCGCCGCCCGCACCGGCGCCGATGGCGCTGGCGCGGGCAAGCGCCGCGGAAGCCGACGATTACGTCGCGCCGGTACTGGAAACCCAGGGCAGCTTCAGCACCGAGTACGAAGTGCCGGCACGGGTCGACCTGGCCGCCGACGGCCGCGAGATCTCGGTGGGCCTGACGAAACAGTCCCTGCAGGTCAGGCAGCGCGTGATGGTGGCGCCGCGCAGCGGCACTACCGCGGTGGTGAGCGCCGAGGCGGCAAGGCCGGACGGTGTGTGGCTGGCCGGCCAGGTACAGCTGCAGCGCGACGGTTCCTACGTCGGCGTGACGCGCTGGGATCCGCAGTCCGGCGAGCGCTTCCAGTTCGGCTTCGGCCCCGATCCGCTGGTGCGGGTCGCGGTCGAGAACCGCAACCAGAAGTCGGGCCAGGCCGGCTTCTTCAAGCGCGACAACCAGCGGCGCATCGACGACAGCTTCACGGTGACGAGCTTCCACCGCCAGCCCATCGACATCCTGGTGCTCGAAGCGACGCCGGTCAGCGAGTCGGACAAGGTGGCCGTGAAGATCGCGCTGAATCCCGAGCCGAGCATCAGGGAGTGGGAGCACCGGCGCGGCCTGGTCGGCTGGGAAAAGACCCTGAAGCCGAACGAGACCGCGCGCTTCGACGTCGACTACGTCATCGACTATCCGCAGGAAGGCTACGTGCAGGGCTTGCGCTAGCCCCGCCGGATCAGCCGATCCGGCCCGCCGGGAAGGCCGGCGGCGCGGACAACATCATGCGCCAGCCGCGGCGCAGCTGCCAGGCGCCGGCGGCAACGGCGATGACCGCCACCCAGGCCCAGACGTCAGTACCGCTGAACCTGGCCAGGCCCAGCGCGATGACCAGTTCGAGCACCGCCAGCAGGCCGGCCTGCAGGGCCAGCGGCACATTCCAGCCGCCCTCGCCCGCGAAATCGCCCAGCAGCCCCATCAGCGCCACCTGGCTGGCGAGCACGCACAGCGCCCCCTGGCGCAGCACGGCCTCGCGCTCGCCGCCGACCATGGCGGTGACCAGCAGGACCACCGCCGACAGCATCAGCCAGTTGCGCAGCGCGGTCCGCAGCAGCTGGACGGCCAGGCGGCGGTTCAGCTGCGCGGCCTCGCCCGCCAGCGGCGTCAGGCGCAGCAGCGACTGTTCGCCGGTGGTCTTGCGGATCTGCTGGCTGAATGCGGCCGTGCTGAACACGATCACGATGGTCAGCGCGGCCAGGCCCGCGCCCATCGGGCCGCCGACGAACTCGCGCAGCGCATCCCCGCCCCGCCATCCCAGCAGCAGGCGCACGGCGGCGCCGAACAGCAGCATGCCGCCCATGCCGGCGATCCAGGCGCTCCAGTGCGCCAGCGGTCCCAGCGCATGCATCAGCAGCACGCCCGGCCGCGGCCGGCGCAGGGCGCGGCGCAGCATGAGCGGATAGATGCGGGCAGTAGTCCAGCGGCTCAGGCGGCCGCCTTCACCGGGGTTCGCCAGGCCGCGCCGCTCCAGGCGCTGGGCGCTCTTGACCTGCTCGCCGCGGCGCGCCAGGTGGCGGTCGCCGGCGGCCGGATACAGGGTGCGCAGCGCCCACACACCCATCGGCAGCAGCAGCACGCTCAAGGTCAGCAGCCCGGCATTGCTGCCGGCGGCGTCCACCACCGCGGGCGGCAGCACGTGGCGCGACAAGGTCTGCCAGTTGATCCCGACGAGGAACAGCGGCGCCGCCTCGGTCCGTCCGGCGCGCGTGAGCGCAAGCCCGATCAGGCTGATGCCGACCACCGGCAGCGCCGCCCACTGGCCCATCGCCGCGGTCACGCCGGCGGTGACCAATACCCAGCTGCCGACCGCCATCTGTTGCAGGCGGCGGCGCTGGCGCGGCACCAGCCGGGCATTCGCGGGGGAATTCAGCAGGATGGAGCCGGGCACGAACAGCATTATCCAGATCATCCCCAGCCAGATCCCGGCCACCCCGAGCACTACGCGCAGCAGTTCCAGCGGTCCCGCCTTGTGCGACAGCATGGCCAACCCGGCGCCGATGAGGCCGAGGCTTGCGCCGGCCAGCGCCAGCCAGCTCAAGAGCATCATGGTCCGCTCGTCGCGCTGGATGGTCGTCACGCGCCAGATGCGGCGGAAATCCTGGATGGCGGCGGCGCTCATTGCCTGCCCTCCCCGACGCTGTCTTCCATGCGCGCCACCGGAAAGGCCGGCGGCGCGGCCAGCATCCTGCGGCGCGACCCGATCAGCAGGGCTATAGCGCCGATCACGCTGATCGGCACCAGCCAGGCCCAGATGCTCCCGCCCAGTTGGGCCAGGCACCACGCCGCGCCCAGGTTGGCGCCGGCCTGCAATGCCAGCACCGGAAGGCGCCACCAGGCGAAGGACGGCAGCCCGCGGGCGAAATCGCCCAGCAGCCAGGCCGCAGCCAGCTGGCCGCCCAGGCAGCCCAGGCCGAGCTGGCGCAGCAGGCGCCCCGCATCGGCGCCGGCCACCCAGGCCAGCAGCAGGATCAGGGCCGTCACCATGCCCCAGCTGACCAGGGCGCTCTTCATCATCCCTGCCGCCAGGCGGCGGTTCAGCAGCGCGGCATTGCCGGCCAGCGGCGTCAGGCGCAGCAGGGCCTGTTCGCCGCGGGTCCTGCGCAGCTGCTGGGCGAAGTGGGCCGTGCTGGCGACGGCCATCACGGTGGCGGTGGAGAGGGCGACGTCCATGCCTTCCTTGAAACCTTGCGACGGCCCGCCTGACGTCAGCAGCGCGATCGCCAGTGCGATCAGCAGGACAATGGCCGCGCCCGGAATCCAGACGCTCCAGTGTCCCGCAGGGCCCAGCACATGCATCAGCAGGGCGTCCGGCCTGCCGCTGCGGCAGTCGCGCTGCAGCGCCGGAATATAGGCGAAGCGGCTGATCGGGGACGGGGCCGGACTGCTGACCGCGCCGGCGCCGCGGCTTTCGTAACGGGCCAGGCCGGCCACGACCTGCTCGCGGCCGTCCAGGTGGCGGTCGCCGCCGGCCGGGTAGAGCCGCGCCAGGCTCCACACCGCGGCCAGGACCAGGGCAGCGCTCTCCAGCACCAGGCCGCGCGTGCCGACGATGGCGTGCAGCAGCGCCGGCGGCATATGCGCGGAAAGGAAAGGCCATATCGTTGCCAGCAGTACCAGTACGGCGGCCGAGCGGATGCCCGCGCGCTGCAGCATCACGCCCAGCGTATAGATGGCCAACAGGGGAAAGGCGGCCCAGGTGCCGAAGGCCAGCGTCGCGCCGAAGGTCATGAACAGCCAGCCGGCCATGGCCATCTGGCGCAGGCGCCGGCGCTGGCGCGGCACCAGCCGGGCATTGGGCGCGGAATTCATCAGCACCGACGCCGGCAGGAAGTAGATCATCCACACGAGCCCGAACCAGCCCACCAGCACGAAGACTTCCATGTGCCAGAAGCGGTCGCGCTCGAGCACCCCGGCGAGCCTGGCCATGCCGGCCGCAAGCGCCAGGAACAGCGCGATCCTGCCTATCCATTCGACCTGGCGCGGATCGCGCCAGGTCGTGGTCGCCGTCCAGATGCGGCGGTAATCCTGCCATGCGGTGGCATTCATGCTCAGCCCTCGCGCGTCATTTCGATGAACAGGTCTTCCAGGCTCAGCGTCTCGATGCGCACGCCCGGCTTGCCCGCCAGCTGGGCGAGCTGCGCGTAGTCCGCCTGTACGATCACGCTGGTCAGCGGGCCTTCGTAGCTGCGCCGCAGTTCCCCTTGCAGGCGGCCCGCCGGCAGCGCATGCGGCGCCGCGACCACCCTGCGCGCGCCTTCCAGCAAGGCGTCGGTCTGGCCCTGCAGGGCGATCCGTCCATCCTTCAGGAAGGCAAGGTCGAAGGCCACGCGTTCGAGGTCGGACAGGATGTGGGTCGAGAACACCACCGTGGTGCCGCGCTCGATCACCTGGTCGACCAGTTCGCGCAGGAAGTCGCGCCGGCCGACCGGGTCGAGGGCCGATACCGGCTCGTCGAGGATCAGGAGGTCCGGATCGTGCGCCAGCGCGCGGATGATGGACAGGCGTTGCTGCTCGCCGCCCGAGAGCTTCTTGATCGGGCTGTTGCGCTTGTACGGGTCGAAGCCCCAGCGCGACAGCAGACCCTCGACCTTGCCCTTGTTCCAGCGCGGGTACATGGCCTGGAAATACTCCAGCATCTGCAGCGGCGTGAGCCAGTCGAACAGGTCGGACTTCTGCGGCACGTAGCCGATGCGGGCGCGGGCGCCGTCGGACAGCGCGGCCGCATCCTCGCCGAACATGCTCACGGTGCCGCCGTCGACTTCGCGCAGGCCGAGCATGCACTCGAGCAGGGTCGACTTGCCGGCGCCGTTGCGGCCCAGCAGGCCGATGACCTGGCCGGGCGCGACCTGCCAGTCGAGGCGGTCGAGCACCTGGCGGGCGCCGAAATGTTTGGTGACGGAGGACATCTGGACCAGCGGCGCGTTCATTTTGCTTCCTTCAGGATGGTTTCGAACAAAGTCAGGACGGTGTCGGGGTCGAGCTCGAGCTGGCGCGCCTCGATGGCGGCGCGCTCGAGCGCGGGGCGCAGCAGTTCGGCGCGGTCGGCGGGCCTGGCGGGCGCGAAGTCGGCGACCACCATGCCGAGCCCGCGCCGGCGCGTCAGCACCCCGTCCATCTCCAGCAGGTTGTAGGCCTTGGAGACGGTCATGGGATTCAGGGCCAGGCTCGATGCGATCTCGCGGACCGAGGGCATGCCGTCGCCCGGCTTGAGCTGGCCGGCGGCGGCCAGGCGGCGCACCTGCTCGACGAGCTGGCGGTAGATCGGTTCGGACGAGCCGGTCGCGATCGAGAACAGGTTGGCGGTGTGGTCGGTCATGCTGTCTAGTGTATTAATTGAGTAATACAGTAATACTGACTTGTTTATGCCGTCAAGAAAAATATTGTCTTGTTAGAAAGTGTGAGTATTCAGCGCGATCCGGCGCCCAATGCGGGTGGCCTGAGGGAGGCGTAGCCGCAAAAAAGACGGCTCCACGAAGGAGCCGCAAAAGAACCCGGACGCCAAGCCGTCCGGGCCGGGATCGCGCAGACGGAGACAACATCCGCGCGGGGAACTACTGGAAACGTGTTGCGATTACAGGTGCGGCGTCATCAGCGGCATCAGGTCGTCGAAGGTGCGGCCGCTACCGTTCTCGCCGATCGCGTGCATCTTCCACTCGCCGTTGTGGCGGTACAGCTTGGCCATGATCTGGGCCGTGTGCGAGCCCTGCACCGACAGGTCGTAACGCGCGATTTCCTTGCCGCTGTTGGTGTCGAAGATGCGGCAGAACGCGTTCTCGACGGTCGAGAAGTTCTGGCCGGTGAAGCTGTTCACCGTGAACATCAGCGACTTCACCTGCGGCGGTACGCTGCGCAGGTCGACGATGATCTGCTCGTCGTCGCCGTCGCCGGCGCCGGTGCGGTTGTCGCCGGTGTGGACGATGCTGCCGTCACGGCTCTTGAGCTGGCGGAACCAGACCACGTCGACCGGGTGGTTGTTCTCGTCGAACATCACGACCGAGGCGTCGAGGTCGATCGCCTCGCCCTTGCCGCCGCCGAAGCCGAAGAAGCCCTTGCTTTTGGCGACGTCCCAGCCCAGGCCCATCGTCACGCGCGACAGCGCGCCGCCGGCTTCCTTCTCCAGCGAGATCTTCTGCCCTTTTTGCAGGTTGACTGCCATGTCGATACTCCTTTTGTTGAGTGAGTGAGTCCGCTCAGCGCGCCGGTGCCTGCATCCAGGCCTTGAAGGCGGCGCGGTTGCGCGAACAGACGTAAATCTTGCCGCGACCGGAGAAGCGCAGGACGATGCCTTCGCCGCTGGTCTGGCTGTTGATCAGGTTGCCCAGGAAGCCGCCGCTGGTACCGGTCGTGATCGAGACTTCGTAGCGCAGGGTGGAATCCCAGGCGACGACGTGCGAGTTGTCGATGATCGCGTCCTTGCCCGGTTCGACCTCCAGCATGCTCATCGAACCGAAGCCCGACACCACCACCTGGCCGCTGCCCTGCGTCTCGGTGACGAAGAAGCCGCCGCTGCCCGCGAACAGGGCGTTGCCCAGGCTCTGGGTGCGCACCTTCAGGTCCACGCCCGAGCTGGCGGCGACGAAGGCGCCGTCGCTGATGATGTACTGGCCGCCCGGGCCGCAGTCGACGATCTGCATCGCGCCCGGCAGGGTCGGCGACAGCAGGCAATCGCCGTCGCCGCGCGCCGCTTCGATGTGCTGCTGGAAGAAGGACTCGCCGTTGGCGAAGGTGCGCATCAGCGCGCTGCCCAGGCCACCGCGCATCTTGCCCTTGAGGTCGAGCGTCGATTCCATCATCACCATCGCGTCGGATTCGCAGTAGATGGTTTCGCCCTGGCGCATGGACACGTGCAGGAAGGGATCGACGTCACCGGTAACAGTAAATTTTGGCATGCTTGGCTTCCTTTTATTGTGGGTGATGACCGCCCCGCCCGCGGACTCGGGAGGGCGGCGGTACTGCGTGCTTAGACGGCCACGCCGTAGTTCTTGGCGAGGGGGCCGAGGCCGCCGTTGAAGCCCTGGCCGACCGCACGGAACTTCCAGTCCGCGCCGTTACGATACACCTCGCCGAAAATCATGGCCGTCTCGGTCGAGCTGTCCTCGGACAGGTCGTAGCGGGCGATCTCGCTGTTGTTGCCTGCATTGACGCATCGGACGAAGGCCTTGCCGACCATGCCGAAGTTCTGGCGGCGCGCTTCGCCGTCGTGGATGGTCACGGCCACCACAACGCGATCGACGTCGGCCGGCACCCTGGACAGGTCGATGGTGACGGATTCGTCGTCGCCTTCGCCTTCGCCGGTACGGTTGTCGCCCGAGTGCACGACCGAGCCGTCGGCCGACTTCAGGTTGTTGTAGAAGATGAAGTCGGCATCCGAGCGCACCTTGCCCGACTGGTTCAGCAGGAACACGACGCCATCCAGGTCGAACGCGGCGCCATCGGTGGCGCGCGTGTCCCAGCCCAGGCCGACCTTCATGCTGACCAGGCCCGGCGCTTCTTTCGACAGGTTGACGTTACCGCCTTTTTGCAGACTGATTGCCATGTTGACTCTCCTTGTTTTGGTTGAACACCCTTGGTACTTCATGCCGCGAACTGGTGTTCTGCCGTTCGCCGCAGGTTCTTTGCGGGCTGTGTTGCGTGGGCACGGGGTGCCCACCCTAGGTCACTTCACCGCTGCCAGCTCCTTGTGGCCCACGCCCATCGCTTCCATACGCTTGCGGTAGCGGATCGAGCTCCACACCGAGGCGCCGATGAAGGCCACGCCAGCCAGGCCGGTCACCAGTTCGGGCACATGGAACTTCATGCTTGCCAGCATGATCAGCGCCAGGATGCCGATCGCGTAGTGGGCGCCGTGCTCCAGGAAGACGAACTGGTCGAGCGTGCCCTTGTCCACCAGGTAGACGGTCAGCGAACGCACGAACATCGCACCGATCGCCAGGCCCAGCATGATGATCACGACGTCGTTGGTGATCGCGAAGGCGCCGATCACGCCGTCGAAGCTGAACGATGCATCCAGCACTTCCAGGTACAGGAAGCCGCCGATACCGCCGCGCTTGACCATGTCGCCGACCTCGCCGCCGCCCTCTTCCGACTTCTCCAGCAGGTTGCTGAGCACGTCGACGCCGACGTAGATCAGGATGCCCCACAGGCCCGACTCCAGCACCACCAGCTTCTGGCCTTCCGCCACGAAGGACAGGCTGGCCATCAGGGCGCCGATCGCCACCATCACCGAGATCGAGGACACCTTGCCGAGCGCGCCGAGTTTCTCTTCGAAGTGGCCCAGCCAGTGGTGTTCCTTCTCGTCGTCGAACAGGAAGTTCAGGAAGACCAGCAGCAGGAACATGCCGCCGAAGGCCGCCACTTCCGCGTGGTGGTTGGTCAGGTGCATCGAGTACTCTTTCGGGTTCTCCAGCGCCATCGTCCACACATCGGCCATGCCGAGGTCGGCCGCCACCGCCACGATCACCAGCGGGAACAGCAGGCGCATGCCGAACACGGCGATGATGATGCCGACGCCCAGGAACAGCTTCTTCCAGAACTCGTCCCAGGTCTTGAGGACCGAGGCGTTGACCACCGCGTTATCGAAGGACAGCGAGACTTCCATCACGGCCAGGATCGCGGCGATACCCACCGCGGTCAGCGCCGTCGGCCAGCCGCCATGCGTGTAGCCCCACCATCCGGACGCCGCCAGACAAAGCGCGGTGACAATGAATGACACCCTGAAATGCTTCATGTTGTTCTACCCCTTGGCTTGTATTGTTGTTGACAAGGCGCAGTGTAGAGGGGTGCAACAAAAGGAAAAAGCGAAGATAATGGGAGAATTACTTCGATAAAACCTGAGCACAGGGGCCCATCCATGAAAAACGACCTGAATTTCCGCCACCTGTACTACTTCTGGGTGGTCGCCAAGGAAGGCGGCATCACGCGCGCCGCCGAGCGCCTCGGCCTGGCGGTGCAGACCGTCAGTTCGCAGCTGACCCTGCTGGAGCAATCGATGGGCAAGGCCTTGTTCTCGCAGCAGGGCCGGCGCCTGGTGCTGACCGAGGCCGGCCGCGTGGCGATGAATTATGCGGACCAGATCTTCCTGCTCGGCACCCAGATGCAGGAAGCCGTGAACGAAGCCGACAGCGGCCGCATCCGCCTGTCGGTCGGCATCTCGGATTCGCTGCCCAAGCTGTCCGCCTACCGCATGCTGGAAAGCGCGATGCGCATCGACAAGAAGGTGCGCGTGGTCTGCTACGAAGACCAGTTCGAGGCCCTGCTGGCCGAACTCGCCCTGCACAAGCTGGACGTGGTGCTGACCGACCGCGAAGTGCAGCCGGGCAGCGCATTGAAGGTGTTCAGCCACCAGCTGTTCGAGAGCGAGATGCTGGTGGTGGGCACGCCGGAGCTGGCCGCCAGGTATGGCAAGGATTTCCCGGGGAATCTGAATGGCGCGCCCTTCCTGCTGCCGACGCGTAATAATGCCCTGCGCAGCAAGATCGACGAATGGCTGCTGCAAGTCAATGTGAAACCGGATGTGGTCGGCGAGTTCGAGGACAACGCCCTGCTCAACACCTTCGGACGGCGCGGCCTGGGCCTGTTCTTCGCGCCGGCGGCGCTGGCGGCCGAGATCGAAGAACAGTTCGGCGCGGTGCATGTGGGCGCCGTGCCCGGCGTGCGCGAGCAGTTCTATGTGATTTCGAACGAACGCAAGATCAAGCATCCGGCGGTCGAGGCCATCCTGGCCGCCGCGCAAAAAGCCTTGCCGGCCGCCGCCTGAATCCGGAACTGGGCTGTACAATGCATCGGCTTGCTTCTTGATCAACTTACATTTGTATGGAAAATATTCTATTGGTCGTTCTGGCGTTGCTGCTGGTGGCGCTGAACGGCTTCTTCGTGGCGGCCGAGTTCGGCATCGTCACTCTCCGCAAGACCCGCGTGCGGGCGATCGCGAAAAACGGCGGCCTGCAAGGCCGCATCCTCTACAAGGTCCATAGCCAGCTCGACGCCTACCTGTCGGCCTGCCAGCTCGGCATCACCCTCGCCTCGCTGGGCCTGGGCTGGGTCGGCGAACCCGCTTTTGCCCGCCTGCTGGAACCGGCCTTCGCCATCCTCGGCGTCACCAGCCCGCAAGTGATCCACGGCGTCTCCTTCGTGATCGCCTTCGGCGTGATCTCCTTCCTGCACATCGTGGTCGGCGAGCTGGCGCCGAAGTCGCTGGCGATCCGCCTTCCGGAAGCGGTCGGCCTGTGGAGCGCGATCCCGCTGTACGGCTTCTACTGGGCGATGTACCCGGCGATCTGGGTGCTCAATGCCAGCGCCAACATGGTGCTGCGCGTCGCCGGCCTGTCCGGCGCCGGCAGCCACGAGACGCATTATTCGAACGACGAATTGAAGATGATCCTGCGTACCAACACCAGTACGACGGGAGAAAAGGAAAAGTTCACCCACGACGAACGCCACATCCTGGCGCAGTCGCTTGAATTCGGCGAGCACTCGGTGTCCGACCTGATGCGCCCGATTAACGAGGTCAGCGCCCTCTACGCCAGCCGCTCGCTCGAGCAGAACCTCGACACGATGCGCCGCAACCGCTTCTCGCGCTACCCCTGGTTCGACAAGGACGGCGAAGAAGTGCTGGGCGTGATCCACCTGAAGGACCTGTTCTTCGCCGAGCAGGCAGGCAAGGACGTCACCGACCTGACGGAGTACCTGCGCCCCGTCGAGACCTTCTCGGCGCGCACTCCCGCCATCGAACTGTTCCGCCGTTTCCGCACCGGCGCGCCCCACTTCGCCCTGATCGGCGAAAAAGGCAAGCGCCCGGTCGGCTTCATCACGCTGGACAACCTGCTGGGTGCCATCGTCGGCGAGATCCGCGACGAATTCCGCCTCAACGAGAACGACTGGATCCGCCAGGCCGACGGCACCTTCATCGGCAAGGCCAGCCTGCCGATCGTCTCGCTCGAGCGCGTGCTCGGCATCGACATCGACAACGAAGCCATGGGCCTGGACGAGGTGGAATCGGTGGGCGGCCTGCTGATGGCCAAGCTGGGCGACATTCCCAAGCAGGGCCAGCGCATCGAGTTCCCGCGCTTCGACGTGGTGGTCAAGAAGACCAGCGGCCCGCGCATCCTGCTGGTCAAGGTTATCCCGCGCCTGGAGCGGGGTGCGGACGAGGACGAGCTGGACTGAAGCCATGGATGACATACGGCGGTAACACTTGCCCTATAGCATCATCCGACACCGGCTTCGAAAGTTCACCATGTCCCCTGTCATCTATGCAAAGACAGCGAAAGGCAGGAGCGAGGTCGCGCAGCGCTGCCTGGGCCTGAACAGCAGGCAGCGGACCGTGCTGATCATGCTCGACGGCCGCAAGCCCTGCGCTTCCCTCACCGGCCTGATTCCCGCCCGGCAGCTCGACACTATCGTCGGCGAGCTGCTGGCGATGGAGCTGATCGGTCCCTGCACCTCCACATCGGCCGCCGTACCGGCGCCGCAGCCGCCTGTCATGTCCCCCGAGCTGGCGCAGTTGAAGACCGAGATGGTGAAGACGGCCGAAGCCTGTCTCGGCCTGATGGCGGCCGAAGTCGTGCGGCGCATCGAACGGGCCGGCGACCGGCACGAACTGCTGGGCGTGGTCGGACACTGGCATATGGCGCTGCAGGCATCCAGGCACGGCCGGGACAGCGCCCTGGAACATGTCGAGCGCGTCAGGGCCAGCCTGGCCGGCATGTAGAGGACGCAGTTGCAGGGCTCCCTCGCCGTTCATACCACCGAATGTGCGGCCCGTCGCATGACGGACGCCCGGACGTCCGCGCCGGCCTACAGTGGCGTCTCTGATCAAGGGAGACATCGTATGCTGCGACGAATGACCGGCCTGCTGGCCGCCACCCTGCTGTGCGCCGCCGGCGCCTACGCCCAGGAACCGGCGAAGATCTTCGACCCGGGCGCACTCAAGGGCCCGGCCAGGGGCCGGCCGAACGAGGTGATGGTGCTGGGCACGGCCCACCTGTCGGGCCTGAAGGACCCGTTCAGGCCCGCCAGCCTGAAGCTGCTGAACGACAGGCTGGCCGGCTGGAAGCCGCAGATCGTCGCGATCGAGGCGCTGTCCGGCATGCAGTGCGATTACGCGCGCCGCTTCCCGCACCGCTACAAGGACACCGTGGCCGATTACTGCTGGGACCCTGCCCCGGCGCGCGCCTCGACCGGCCTCGACGTCCCGGCAGCGTCCGCCGAAGCCGAGCGGCTGCTGGCACATTGGCCCGCCGCGCCGACGCCGGCGCAGCGCCGCCATCTCGCCGCCGTATTCCTGGCCGGCGGCGAACGCGCCTCGGCGCTGGTACAGTGGCTGCGCCTGCCGGAAGCCGAGCGCCGCGCCGGCGACGGCCTCGATGCGCAACTCGTCGCCCTGCTCGATGAGCTGCGCGCAAAGCGCAACGAGAACACCCTGATCGCGGCGCCGGTGGCGGCCGCGCTGGGCCTGGAGCGCATCGTCGCGATGGACGACCATACCTCGGACGTGATGATCGAGGACGAGAAAGGCTTCGCCGCCGCCATCCGCAAGGCCTGGGACAATCCCGCCTCCGCCCGGCGCAGGAAGATGGAGGAGGCTTACCAGCCCAGGCTCGGCGATCCCGAGGGCGTGCTGGCGATGTACCGCTCCCTCAACGATCCCTCCCAGGCCAGGCTGGCCTTCGACGGCGACTTCGGCGCCGCGCTCGAAGAAGGCTCTCCGCAGCAGTTCGGCCGCCACTACGTCGGTTCCTGGGAGACCCGCAACCTGCGCATGGCTTCGAACATCCGCGAGGCCATCGCGGCGCGGCCTGGCAGCCGCACCCTGGTCATCGTCGGCGCCTCGCACAAGGGCTATCTGGAGGCTTACCTGAACCAGATGCACGACGTGCGGATCGTCGACGCGCTGCAGGTGCTGCGCTAGCGCCCACCGTTCACCGCAAGCCATGCACGGGTCGGCGCATTGCGCTGGACCGCCGGCCCGGCAATGTCCAGCATGGGAGCTTTCCAACTCAGGAGTTCCCATGCGCGCCTTCCTCTTCCCCCTCCTCATCGTCCTGTCCTGCCTGGCCGCGCCGGCACGGGCCGCCGACACCGCCGGCAAGGGCGACCACCAGGCCGACGTCGCGGCGATCCAGAAGATCGTCGAGCAGTTCAAGGCCGCCATCATCGCCCATGACGGCCAGACCCTCGGCAGCCTGTTCCTGCAGGACCACGACAGCTGGCTGTCGGTCGCCGACGAGCAGACCTGGGCCGCGGTCAAGGCGCGCCACCCGGACGCGCGCAAGGTCGTTCCCGACAGCTGGAAGAAGTTCGCCGAGTTCGTGCAGACTGCGCCCAAGCCGGTCGAGGAACGCTTCTACAACGTGCGCATCGACACCAACGGCGCGGTCGCGTCGGTCTGGTTCGATTTCGACTTCCTGGTCGACGGCAAAGTGACCAACCGCGGCAGCGAGAGCTGGCAAATGGTGCGTGCCGAAGACGGCTGGAAGATCAGCTCGATGCTGTTCTCGATCGGCCGTTAAGACGCTAGAATTGCCGGATTGTCATCTGCCCGAAGGCCGCCCGTGAAAGTAGAAACGCCGCTGCTCGTTCCCGTGCTCGCCGCCCTGCCGGTGTGCGCCTGCATGGCCATCCTCGGGCTGCCGTCCTTCGGCCACGGCTATTCCGCCGCCTTCCGCACGCTGTTCTTCGTCGCCTGCCTGGGATGGCTGGTGCCGCTGGCGCTGCTGCAGCGCGCCTTGTGGCGCCGCGAATGGCGCTGGCTGCCGACGGCGCTGGTACTGCTGGGCGCCAGCTATGCGATGTCGATCGTGAACGCCCTGCTCGGCCAGCGCCTCGCGATCGGCCTGGGACTGGAGAGCGCCTACCAGTGGCGTGAGCTGGCCCGGGGCCTGGATGGCTGCTGGCTGGCCCTGATCTCCTTCTGCGCAGTGCACGCGGTGGCGGTGTACTACCTGTCGCTGCAGCGCGCCGAGCTGCACCTGGCGCAGGCCCGGGCGGCCGCGCGCGACGCCGAGCTGCGCGCGCTGCGCCTCCAGGTCAATCCCCATTTCCTGTTCAACTCCCTGAACGCGATCTCCGCGCTGGTCTCGAACCAGTCCAACCGCGAAGCCAACCGCATGCTCGCCTGCGTCTCCGACTTCCTGCGCGCCACGCTGGCCCACGACGGCCGCCACGAGCATTCGCTGGCCGAGGAGCTGGCGCTGCTCGACGCCTATCTGGAAATCGAAAAGGCCCGCCTCGGCGAGCGCCTGTGCCTGACCATGAAGGCCGGGCCGGACCTGCTGGACAGCGCCGTGCCCTACCTGATGCTGCAGCCGCTGGTGGAGAACGCGATCCGCCACGGCATCGCGCCGCTTAGCACGCCCGGCCGCCTCGACGTCCGCGTCGGCCGCGAAGGCGCGCGCCTGCTGGTCGAGGTGCATAACGACGGATGCAAGCCGGCGCAGGCGGGCAGCGGCGGCATCGGCCTGGCGAACGTGGCGCAGCGCCTGCGCCACCTGTACGGCGACGCCCAGCGGGTCGATGCCGGCTGGGGCGAGGACGGCCGTTTCGGCGTGCGCATCGCCCTGCCCCTGCGTGCGGTGGCGGCGGCATGAGCGCGCCGATGCGGGTCGTGATCGTCGACGACGAGCCGCTCGCGCGGCTGGCGGTCAAGGTGAGGCTGGCACGCCGCGGGGAGTTCGAACTGGCCGCGGAATACGGCGACGGCGACAGCGCCGCCGCCGGCATCGCGGTGCTGCGGCCGGACCTGGTGTTCATCGACGTCCAGATGCCCGGCAGGAGCGGCATCGAGGTGCTGGCCTCGCTGCCGCCGCAGCATCGTCCGATGGCGATCCTGCTGACCGCCTGGGACAGCTTCGCCGTGCAGGCCTTCGACCTGGCGGCCATCGACTACCTGCTGAAACCGGTCGACGACGATCGCCTGGACGAAGCCCTGGACCGCGCCCTGCGCGCCTGGCCCTACCGCCGCCACGAAGCCGCTGCGGCGCCGGCGCAGTGGCTGCGCAGCTTCACGGTCCGCAGCGGCACGCGCACCGTGCTGGTCCCGGCCGGCGACGTCGAACGCATCGAAGCCGACGGCGACTACGCCACCCTGCATGCGGAAGGCAAGAGCTGGCTGGTGCGCGAGCGCCTGCACACCCTGGCCATGCAGCTCGATCCGCGCGTCTTCCAGCGCATCCACCGCTCGACCATCGTGCGGCTCGACATGATCGCCGAGCTGCGCGCCCTTACCAACCGCGACGCCCTGCTGCGCCTGCGCGACGGCAGCCTGCTGCGCGCCAGCCGCACCTATATGCCGGCGCTCGCGGATGCACTCGATCACTTCAACAAGAAAATCGCCTGATGCACACACCTGCCGGAACACCCCGCCTCGCGGGCCTGGACACCTTGCGCGCGCTCGCCATCGCCATGGTATTGATGTCCCACTACAACGGCTTCGTCGCCCGCGGCTCCATCTTCGGCTTCATCGGTGAAGTCGGCTGGGCCGGCGTCGACCTCTTCTTCGTCCTGAGCGGCTACCTGATCGGCAACCAGCTGCTGGCGCCGGCCGCGCGCGGCGAAAGCGTACAGCTGAAGACCTTCGTCGCGCGCCGCCTGCTGCGCACCCTGCCGAACTACTACGTGGTGCTGGCCGTCTACCTGCTGCTGCCGCACAGCCCGATCTGGGGCAAGACCATGGCGCCGGTCTGGCGCTTCCTCAGCTTCACGCAGAACTTCGGCCTGCGCTACGGCGAGACCTTCACTCACTCATGGTCGCTGTGCATCGAGGAGCAGTTCTACCTGGTGCTGCCGCTGGTGGTGATGGCGCTGGTAGGCACGCGGCGCTCGCCGCGCCTGCTGTGGTGCGTGCTGGTCGCCGCCATCGGTGCCGGCATCGCCACGCGCGGGATCAACTTCCTGAACGGCGAGGAGGCGTTCTCGGCGCCGGCCTACTACTCGAGCTTCGCCCGCTTCGACGAACTGCTGCCCGGCGTGGCCATCGCCATGCTGAAGAATTTCCACCCCGGGCTGTTCGAGCGCCTCCTGAAGCATGGGAACGCCCTGCTGGCGGCCGGCATCGGCATGGCGGCGGCGGTGCTGTACGGCGTGCGCTACGACGCGCCGAACCCGGGCCTGACATCGACCTTCGGCTTTTCGCTGGTGGCCTTCAGCTTCGCCCTGCTGACCTGCGCGGCGCTCAGCCCGCGCTGCATCCTGAACCGCCTGCGCATTCCCGGCGCCGGCAGCCTGGCGCTGTGGTCCTACGCGGTCTACCTGGTGCACAAGCCGGTGTTCATGGCGCTGCGGCCGGTGCTGGAAAACCGGGGCATCGACCCTGCCGCGCCGCTGACCGTCGCGGCGGTGATGGCGGCCGGGGTGTTCGGCGGCTGGCTCCTGTACCGGCTGGTCGAGACGCCCTTCATGCGGCTGCGGGCGCGCTGGTATCCGGCCCAGGCCTTCAGCGCACCCGTGAACGGCACAAGCCGCACCGCGGACGCGGCCCATCCAGGTGCCGTCATGCGGTAGGCGGGACTGCCTTCAATGCAGGGCTTGTCCGGCCACGCCCTGCGCCTGCCTGGCCGCCAGGACCACGGTATGGCCATGCTCCAGGGCCGGCTGTTCGCGCGCGACGCGCTGGGCCAGGAAGTCGCGCAGCTGCGTATTCTGCAGCAGCTTGCCGATGAGGCGATAGCGCAGGCTGCTGTCGATCAGGCGGGTGGAGGCCATGCCGCGCCGGACAAAATAATGGTAGGCCAGGGTGTGGCTCTGCCAGTCGCGGTGGAAGGCGGCGACCGGCTCGTGCCAGAGCGCCGCCACTTCCAGCCCTTCCCGCTTCGCCAGGCTGACCAGGGCGCGGTCGGTCCAGCGCAGCACGTGGTGGGGCGGCATGTTCAGCGGCGCGTTCGCCGCCAGCGCAAGAAAACTGTCTTCGGCCGGGACGGCCAGGATCAGCATGCCGCCCGGCGCCAGGGACTCGACGCAGGCATGCACGAAGGTGTCCGGACTCGGCACGTGTTCCAGCACCTGGAAGCTGCACACGACGTCGTAGGCGCGCGGATGCTCGGCCGCGTGCTGTTCGACCGATTGCTTGCGGACGTCGAGGCCGGCCTCCCTGGCCTTGCGCACCGCCTCGTCATTGAATTCCAGGCCAACATAGCGCGTCGATGCCGGCAAGAAGGAACGGAAAGCGCCCTTCCCGCAGCCCACTTCGAGCACGCGCTGCTTGTCGCCCACGAATTGGCGGGCATAGTCGTATTCGGGTTTCTCGTCCTGGTAATACCAGTCGAATTTCTGTAATTGCTCGTAGAAGCTGTCGTCGCCGGCGCAGGAGGGAGAAAAGAAAACCAGGTCGCAGGCGTCGCATTTCAATCTCGAAATTTCCGGCGTGGTCTCGACATAGGCGCCGACATCGATGCCGCGACTGCGGTACAAGCGCGCCAGTTCGGCGGTCGCTATGCTGTCAATAACGCGAACGTCTGGTGCGCCACAACCAGGGCAGTGCGGGTTTTCGATTGCCATCGCAGCCTCCCACGGGAGAATTTCGATGGATATTACATGATCTGAATTTGGCTTCAGTTCTGATTGGATTAGGCGTCGCTTTTCCCGCACTTTATGCGATACGCATAGAAAACCTATTGGCGCTGTTTGCATTAAGTGTTGAATCTGCCGAGCGCCGCTCTCAAAAAGGCGTCTGGACTGGCAATGCGCTGCCCATCCAGCGCCCAGCGCCAGCCGAAGTAGTGGCCCAGGTATCGGCTCGCGACGCCGCGGAACGGCAGCAGCCAGGTTCGCATCCGGCTGTGATAGGCGTTGACGTTTTGTATGTGCAGCGCACCGCGCTTTCGTTCGCCGGCGCTCGCGTTGATGGCCTCATGTGAAATCCCGACCTCCCGCGCGAATGCCGGGTAGGCCGCATGGCTATCGGTCACCAGCAGCACGTCGCGCGCCAGGCGCGGCCCCAGGTGTTGCAACAGTTGCCGCTTGCTCACGCTGCCCTTGCCGGTCACGGCGTCGATGGTCTGGCCGCTGCGATCGCGYGCCACCAGGATGCACACTTGTTCACTCGAGATCCCGCGCTTTGTCGCCTTGCCGCCGCGCTTTCATGCCGGGCTGCTCGACGATCTTGAGTACGCGGTCGAGGCCGGTCGCCGAGTGCAGCAGGTCGAGCAGGCGGTCGCGCTGGCGCCGCGTTAGAGAGGACAGGCGTTGCAGGAACTGTTCGAACTGCCGTGCTTGCATGGGGCCTCCGTCAACGGTTCAGGTCGACATTGGACCGCAGGCTTGCAGAAAAGATTCCACACTTGGCGCGAACAGCGCC